>JAGBMA010000059.1 GCA_017635095.1 Ruminiclostridium sp.
AAAAATAGAAGTCAACTAAGAAAAAAGTAGAAAGCATCGAAAAATAGAAGTCTATTCATCTTTTTATAGACATATAATACCAAATCTATTGACTTTTGTCAAGCCTTCGCTATAATAGAAATTGAGCTCAGGGATAAAAGCAATTATCCCACAAAATGAAGTCCGGAATTCGGAAAGGAGGAAAAGCCATAGCTAACGAAATTGTGTTTTCGGAACTCAGGTTCAGAAATGTATCACCTGCCAGACTTGCAAAAGCGCTGGGACTTACCGAGAAGGTCTTGATGCAGGTTCTGCGTTTTGAGCTTGATGAGCAGGAACAGCTTCGTATGGTGCAGTTGATAAACAACATTGCTGCATAAGAAATGTCACAGACCAACCCGTTGTTGCACTGTTTCAGTTGTATGAAACCCTTTACCCCATGTTCCGGTCAACCGCGTTCGGAAGTCCGGCAGACACGCCGACCTGCCAGATGTCAGAATAGCACCTCGCTGCCGGAATGTCGAGGGGGAACATTTAATGCCGCTTGCAGTTGCTCGCGGAAAATCGGTCAATCGAAAAAACAGTGTCATAAAAAGTGGTGCATTTTATTGGATTTTCTTGTCTTAGCAAGCATAGATTTGTAATATTACAAATCGCCCAAAAACCGGAAGTATACGGATACTTCCGGTTCCGGGAAAATGGGGTCCCCTGCCCATTTTCGTTGGCTGCTTCGCAGGATTTTATGAAGGGAGAGAAGAATTGAGGACAAACAGAAAGTACAAAGTCTTAACATTCACCTTTGACGAGTGGAATAAAATAGAGAAAGCGTTCGGCGCTGACTATCAGGTAGTAGTGACCACTCATGTTGACACCGAGCATATCCACAATCACTTTCTGCTATGCCCCTATGATCTGAACGGCAAAAAGTTCAACAGCAACAAGGCGAGCCTTGACAGGGTAAGGAAGGTTTCAGATGCAATATGCCGGCGGTATGGTATCGGAGAAATGGAGAAATTGCTTGCCCTGGACGACCACAAGCCTTATGCGATATGCTACGGCGAGTGGCTGAACCGCAAGCGGGGTACTTCATGGAAATCGAGAATTTCCGAGTACATCGACAGCCTGATACCTCTGTCCAAAAATCTCGATCATCTGTTGCAGATCATGGAAGCTCATGGGTACAAAGTCAAGCGCGGATGCTATATCTCCGTTCGGGCTCCCGAACAAAAGCGGTCAGTCCGGCTGAAAACGCTGGGCGCTGATTATGCCGAAGCCGCACTTACCGAACGCATACAGGAATACCTTGACGCGCAGCCGAAACCGAGAACTCTCAACGAGATCTTCGAGCTTCTGCAAAGGGAATTCAAGCGTGAAACACGGAACATCTGCTTCGCCGCCGGAGTAAAAGATACGACAGAGCTTCTCTGCAAGCAGCTTGCACTCATCAACAATGAGCACATTTCCAGTGTGGGAGAAGCCGAACAGCTTTGATGTTAATGCTAACCCGGACGATATACGCGAGTTGCTGACTACGATCAGGGACACCGATGACTTGTATGAGGGTGATGTTATTTGCTTAGACAACATCGGGTACTATCTGGATTACAACAAGATTTACCGGATTGATGACTTTATGCAGTCCCGCATTGAAGCCGAGCGTAAGCGTCAGGAACAGATCGAGCGTGAACGGCAGGAGGAGCTTGCCCGTCAGGAACGGTTGGCAGAAGAACAGCGCAAACTGGAAGAACAGAAAAAGAAGAAGGAAGAGGAAACAACAAAATCAGTGAAACCGAAGAGAAATAGAGGTTTGCACTGATAGAGAACAGGAGGTTAAATGAGAAGATATGAAGTCAGGACGACCGCCGTAGAGGAGACTACGGACGAACAGATAAAGGTTCTCGCAGCCAGTTTCTGCCCGACAATTCGGGCGTACTACGACACCGAAGAGGGCAGAAAGATGTTCGAGGAATTCATGAACGAGGTAAACGGCGGGGAAGATAAGAAGCCTGCCGCTTAAAAAAACAACAATGCTTGCCCGCCCCATTTTAGGGCGGGTAGACAGTATGTTAAATCTTTCACATATACTATTATAATATATAGATAGTTCAGAAAAAATATCAAATATCGTGCTTTAAAGTATTGAATTTGTGCTTGAAGTGTGGTATAATAGGGAAAAGAGATGTTTTGGAAGTTTTCTTTTTGTCGCCGCTTCCTTGCGGCGTTTTGGAAAACTTCCTTATGACATCCGTGTCATCAAGGAGGATATAAAACAATGAAAGCAGTGATTTATGCAAGGTATTCGTGCGACAACCAGCGCGAGGAGAGCATTGAGGGGCAGCTTCGTGAGTGCAAGGCATTTGCAGAGAAGAAGGATATGACCGTCATCGGCACATACATCGACCGCGCGATGTCAGCCAAGACCGACAATCGTCCGGAGTTCCAGCGCATGATAACCGAAAGCAACAAGGGGCTTTTCGAGACCGTGATCGTGTGGAAGCTCGACCGCTTCGCTCGTAACCGCTATGACAGCGCTCGTTACAAGATGTTGCTGCGGAAGAATGGGGTAAAGGTTGTATCGGCGACGGAAGTCATATCAGAGGGGGCCGAGGGTATTATCCTTGAATCCGTGCTTGAGGGGTATGCGGAATACTATTCCGCGGAACTTTCCGAGAAGGTAATACGCGGCATGACCGAAAATGCCCTGAAAAAGCAGTATAACGGGGGAAATGTGCCGACTGGTTACTACATCGACGAACAGAAACACTATCAAATCGACGAGCTTGTGGCTCCGTTTATCTGGGAAGCCTTTCAGATGTACATTAACAACCGTCCGATCAAGGATATAGTGGTATAGCTGAAAACACGGTCTACAATTACCTGAAATATGACAATCCCCCTTGTATAGCCTACAACAGCCAGCGTAACCGTGCAAAGATCGAACCGTATTACCCACTTATCAAAGAACTCATTTCGCAAGGTATGAAAAA
>JAGBMA010000005.1 GCA_017635095.1 Ruminiclostridium sp.
CCCCACAAGCCCCGAACCTACCGGCGAGGAAGCGTTTCATCTTATGCAGAACGCACTCGATGACGCGGGGATAACTGCCGAACGGATAGACTACATCAACGGTCACGGCACAGGAACGGTACTCAACGACTCTATGGAAACGAACGCGCTTAAAAGGCTGTATGACGGCGCGGATAGAAAGCCGTTCGTAAGCTCCACAAAGGCGCTTGTCGGACATTGCATGGGGGCATCCGGCGCGGTAGAACTTGCAAGTGTTATACGCTCGATGCAGACCGGTGAGCCTATCGTTATGCCGCACTTGAGCGAGCCGCTCAACGGGTGTGAACTGTACAATGCGCCGGAACACATTGACATAGAGTATGCCGTATCGAACAGCTTCGGCTTTGCCGGAAACAGCGCCAGCATTGTGATAAGAAGGTGGGTTGACTAATGAAAGCGTACATAGAAAGTATCGGCGTGATCTCCCGCTGCGCACAGTCTGTCTGCGAACTGACAAATGTGCAGAACGGCGGCGAATATCAGGAATCGGCGCTTCCGATAGAGTTTGACTCACAGATACCCTCCGCAAAAATGCGGCGAAACAGCAGATACAACAAAATCGCTTGTACCGCCGCAGACAATGCGTTAAGAGAAACGACAATAACCGAAACTTTCGACAGGCGCAGGATAGGCACGATCATTTCCACAGGTTACGGTCCGATCGTAAACAATACTCAGTTTGCCGAAACAGTAAAAAAGGGAGTTCCCGGTCTTTGCAGTCCGTATATTTATGCCGGAGCGGTTCCTAACTCCTGCATTGGGCAGATATGTATTCTGAACGGCTTCAAGGGCGTAAGCACGGTGCTTACCGGCGGAGACCCGCTGGAATACTCATCGATGTTGCTGGCGGCAAGCAAGGCTGATTTGATAATATGCGGCTCGGTAGAGGAATACAGCGAGCCTTTATATAACGAGCTGGGAAAGCTTGACGCGCTGAACGGCTCGGAGCTGTCAGAGGGTTCGGCTGTGATGATGCTTACCCGCGAAAAAACGGAGAAAACGCTTTGCTCGGTGTCGGGATTCTCGTCTGCGTCACTCGGTAAAAGTCCGCTGCTGCATAAGATCGAAAGCGGGAATGCCGAAATAATATACGACATTCTGAAAAAGTGTGACAATGCTCCCGATGCGGTATTTAACGCTGCAAACGGAACATATTTTGATGATACGGAGATAAAAGCAATAAAGAGCATATTCCCCGAAGCTCATCTTGTTTCACCGAAAAAGTGGGCGGGGGAAACTCTCGGCTGCGGGTATATGATGAATACAGTGTTTGCTGCTTCTGCGATAAGATCCGGGAAGTACGAAAAAGTGCTTGTGACGGGCGTAGATTTGATCGGCAATTACTGCACAGCGATACTTGAAAGGACGTAGAATATGGGAACGCTTGAAGGTAAAAAAGTTCTTGTAACAGGAATTTCCGGCGGTATCGGGCTTGCCTGCGCGAAGCTGTTTATTGATGAGGGCGCGGAGATCCTCGGTTCTTACCGAACAATGAAGCCTGAGCTTGAACAGCTCAGCGCGAAGCTGTTCCAACTTGATACAAGCGACCGTAACAGTATCGCAAGAACGGTGAAAACAGCGATACGTGAGTTCGGCGGTATAGACGCGCTTGTGAACTGCATAGGCATCACGGCTCCCGAACCGCTGTTTGCGGCAGATCCTGCAAAATGGGAAAACGTTGTCGAGACAAATCTGTTCTCGGCAATGCGGATAACGCAGAGTTTAGTAGTTCCGCTTGCAAGAAAAGGCGGCTCGATAATAAACATAAGTTCTGTGTTCGGCATAAAAGGCGGAATCGGACAGTCGAGCTACTGTGCTTCAAAAGGCGCTCTTGACGCTATGACGAGATCGGCTGCGATAGAGCTTGCCGCTAAGAATATTCGTGTCAATACGGTAGCACCGGGATTTATAGATACCGATATGACATCGGGTTTTGATGAAAAATTCCGTGAGGAAACTCTCGCAAAGATACCGATGAAGCGCTTCGGTAAGCCCGAGGAAGTCGCGGAGCTTGCTGCTTTTCTGATAAGCGACAGAGCAAAGTATATAACCGGACAATCGTTCGTTATTGACGGGGGACTTAGCATCTAACGAGCAGGTTTGGATGTTTAAAAGAACGGTCACACAATCTATTACCTTGCCCCGAATGCGGAGAGATGTGCAAACGAGCCGGATACGAAAAGAGCGAGAGAGTATGGAGACACGGAGACTGTCTGTTTTATCCATGCTATGTGCATTGCAGAAGACCGAGAATAAGCTGCTCCAAACACAAAACAAAAGTAGTAGAGGCACCTTGGGCAAGAAAGAACAGCAGATTTACTCTTCTGTTTGAAGGCTACGCTATGCTGATATTCCATAATCTATCTCATTGCAGCAAAACTTGAGCTCGCTTGTCCTAATCCGTTACGATTTTCGGAGTAGAACCGGTTTGAGTTTCCCTATTGACGAGCACTATGAATGTGTGATATAGTGTAGATGAATATACGTTAGTATTTCACAAATGACCGCACATCCCCTGTGCGGCTGGAACTTGTACGTTCTGAGAATCCAGGCATCGGTGAGACGGCATCTCACACAAAAAGGAGGCTCTATGAATTACATACTTAACAGGAATCTGCGGCTGTGCGGCTGGAGTGACAGGCTCGGCGGGCTGCATGACATCAGGACAGGCAAAACATGGTTCTTCGGGAAAGAGAGATACCTGCTGCTTATGAAATGCGACGGTGCACATGACATCGATCCGGAGAGCCTGAGCGAAAAGCAGCGCACCTTCCTTGAAGCCGGTGAAAAGGAAGGCGTTATCAAAAAAGCGGGATTTCTGGAGTTCATTACCCCGGAGCAGGAATACAAGCGTTATCCCGCCGCGTATAAGCGCTCGGTGCATTGGTCGGTGACGGGTGCCTGCAATCTGAAGTGCCGGCATTGCTTCATGTCCGCACCTCACGCCAAGCACGGCGCTCCCACTCATGAACAGATCATACAGATCGCCGACAGCATAGCGGAATGCGGGATATACGATGTGGGCATTACCGGCGGTGAACCCCTGATACGCGCGGACTTTCTTGATATCGTTTCGGCGCTTACCGAGCGGAATATCCGCATTTCCACGATCTACACCAATGGCTGGCTGGTAGATGAAAAGCTCCTCGACGAGCTTGAAAAGCGCGGTCAGTCCCCTGCGTTTCAGCTTAGCTACGACGGCGTGGGAATGCATGATTTTCTGCGCGGTGTTCCCGGAGCGGAGGAAAAGACGATCAGCGCGATCAAGCTGATCCGCGAACGGGGACACAGCATTTCCGTGTCCATGTGTGTGCATAGGAAGAATCAGGATACTCTGCGCGAGACGGTGAAGCTGCTTGCATCTCTCGGCGTTTCGAGCATTAAGGCTGGCTCGATGATGAATCTTGGGGAATGGGCGCAGCCAGAGGTTGCGGATCTTCAGCTTTCGCACCAGGAAAATTTTGAGATGATCGAGCGGTATATCCCTCAGTACTTCGAGGATGATGCGCCGCTTTCTATCATGCTGTCCGGGGCGTTCATGTACACACCGGGCGATGATGAATGGGGCATATATTACAGACGGGAATGCAGCGCGGACAAGGAAAACTCTGTGTATTCCTGCGGAGTACTTACCGAAAATCTCTACATCGGTGCGGACGGAATGGTGGCACCGTGTATGGGAATGTGCGACTGCGGGTACGCAGAGAACTTCCCGAACCTGTTCACAACACCGCTCAGGGAGATACTTGCACCGGATTCGGACTTCAACAGGCTTTGTCACACGACAGTTGGGGAAGTCCGCGACAAAAGCGGAAAATGCCGTGACTGCAAATATGCTGACAGGTGCGCGGGAGGCTGCCGGAACGGTGCGTTAATGGCAGGTGACAATTACTACGCCGCCGATCCGGAGAACTGCTATTTCTTTGAAAACGGCTGGGAGGAGCGCATAACCGCTGCCGCACAGCCCGCATTTGAAGCATATATAAAGCGCTGTCCGCCGAAAAAGCACGATGACAGCGAAAAAAAGGAAGAAACAGTCGATAACTGCCCGTAAAAGGCAGTAAAAATCATTTCAATCAGGAGGACAATACCATGGCAAAAGAAACCGCAAAAAAACTTATCGCCGAATTGCAGGAAAACGAGGAAATCAAAGCGAAGATCGCCGGTATCACAGACCCCGCAGAAATGGTGAAGAAGGCGGTGGAAGCCGGGTATGATATCACTCTCGAAGAGCTGACAGAAGCCGAGCGCGAGTACAAAGCCGAAATGGCGAAAAGGGCGGACGAGCTTTCCGCGGACGAGCTTGAAGGCGCGGCAGGGGGCATCTTTTGGAGCAGTGAAGAGAATAAGGACGGCAAAGAGTTCAACTGCATTTACTGCAACCTCAATGAGGAATATCAGGTCGATAACAAGGAATGGTGCAATAAAGTATATACATGCGAACAGAACTATAAAGAGCAGAAACCGAAATCAACAGGCAGCGGCGGCGGCAGTGTAAAAAACAAATGACCGCTCACGCCGGTTACGATCATTAAGGAGGACAAAACAATGTCAAAGGAAACCGCAAAGAAACTTATCGCAGAAATGCAGACAAACGAGGAACTCAGAGCAAAGATAGCGGGTATCACAGAACCCGCCGAAATGGTGAAGAAAGCCGTTGAAGCCGGGTATGACGTAACTCTCGAAGAACTTATCGCAGCAGAGAAGGAGTTCAGAGCGGAAATGGCGCAGAAGTCCGACGAGCTTACCATGGACGAGCTTGAAGGCGCTGCGGGAGGACAATACTGGCAAGCCGACGAAAGCAGCAAGGACGGAAGAGAATTTAACTGTGCTATCAGCTATCATGGTGCTGACTATCAGGCAAAAACAGGAGAAAACTGCAATGTCAGATGGTACTGCCAGAATACCAATGTTGCAGGAGAAAATCCAAAATATGACATCTGTCCGGTTAGTGAATACTGATGTGATGTGCAATGGATCAGTATCCGATCAACTATGAGGAAAAAAGAGTCCGTTTGATACCGGATCATGGGCTGACAAAGCAATAACATTCAAGGAGGACAAAATCATGTCAAAAGAAACAGCAAAGAAGCTTATAGCTGAATTACAGACCAGCGAAGAACTCAGAGCACAGATCGCGGGTATCACAGACCCCGCGGAAATGGTGAAGAAAGCAGTAGAAGCCGGGTATGATGTTACCCTCGAAGATATGCTCGCAGCCGAGAAAGAGTACAGAACAGAACTCGCGGTAAAGTCCGACGAGCTTACCATGGACGAACTTGAGGGCGCAGCGGGCGGTAGGATGTGGTTTTCCGAGTACAGCAATGACGGACAAGAATTTTTCTGTTCTGTCTGCTATCACGACGAAGAATATCAGAGACAAAATAACGAATATTGCAAATATGAATACTATTGCGCGGTCACCAACGTTAATGGAATACATCAAACAAACAAACGAGTTCAATAATTAAATGTGTTTAATCCGGGATCCCCGGACAAATAAAGCAATAACATTCAAGGAGAACTATCATGTCAAAAGATATCGCAAAGAAGCTTATAGTCGAATTACAGACAAACGAAGAATTAAAGGCAAAGATCGCCGGTATCACAGACCCCGCCGAAATGGTGAAGAAAGCCGTTGAAGCAGGATATGACGTTACTCTTGAAGAGCTGACGGAAGCCGAGAAGGAGTTCAGAGCAGAAATGGCGCAGAAGTCCGATGAACTTTCCGCAGACGAACTCGAAGCCGCAGCAGGGGGCGGAATGTGGCAATCCGAGGACAGCAAGGACGGAAGAGAATTTCGCTGTGCTTTCTGCAATCTGCACTTTGACTATCAGAACACCCATAACGAATGGTGCCAAAAAAATTATTTTTGCGCCGGCAACTATAAGAACCACTGTGAGTATAATGAATATCAAGATTAACTCCCGGACAGGAAACACAATAACATTCAAGGAGAACTACCATGTCAAAGGAGATCGCAAAAAAGCTTATCGCTGAAATGCAGACAAACGAGGAACTCAGAGCAAAGACCGCAGGCATCACCGACAAGGAAGAGCTTGTGAAAATGGCTGTTGAAGCCGGGTATGACGTTACTCTTGAAGAGCTGACGGAAGCCGAGAGCGAGTACAGAGCGGAACTCGCGCAGCAGTCCGATGAGCTTTCAGCGGACGATCTTGAATCCGCAGCGGGTGGAAAGTTCTGGATCTCAGATGACAACAAGGAAGGCAAAGAATTCGACTGTTTCAGCTGTTACCTCGACTTCGATTACCATAAGGAAAACGATGAATGGTGTCAGAATAAATACTACTGCAATGAAAACCGCATAAGCTGGAAAACCGAGAAAAAATAAACCGATCTTTATACGGAGGAAACAAACCATGTCAAAAGAAGTCGCCAAAAAACTTATCGCAGAATTACAGGAAAATGAGGATCTTCGAATGCACGCGCAGAACTTCACGGATAAGAACGAGCTTGTGAAGAAGCTCAACAGCGAAGGCTATGACGTTACGCTCGACGAACTCATAGATGCTGACAGCGAGTACAGGAAACAGCTTTCCGAAAAGACCGACAGCACAAGCGAAGAACTCTCGGATGACGAGCTTGCATCTGTGTCCGGCGGTGAGATTTGGATGTGCGACGAGGGAAAGGACGGTCACGAGCTGTTCTGCCTCTCGTCTTACCACGGCTGGGATTATTCAAGAGAACATAACGACTGGTGCACCAAAAATGAGGCTGTTGACAGGGCAACAAAACCGGCTGTGAAGGAATGCGGATACCTTCTCGGCGATTATGTTCCGGAGACGGTAATGTGCAGATACCAGTACATAGACGAAAACGGCAGGGAACACGGGATTTATATCGGCTGATGACCCGCGCCGGACAGCAGTAACACCATTATTGGACGGAGGACAAAACTATGTCAAAAGAATCAGCAAAAGAATTCGCACTTGCGGCTCTCGAAGATGATGAGCTGCGTGAGCGCACGGCAAAGATAGAGCCGGAAAAAGTAGTGGCTGTCGCAAAGGAACTCGGATATGACTTTACGGCAGAAGAGCTTGCCGGCGTTATGAACGAGGATATGGAACTTTCCGCGGACGATCTCGAAGCGGCTGCGGGAGGAAACTCAAGAACGCAGTACAACGAGGCATACAGACAGAGGTATCTCAAAAAGAATCTGGGCAATACCGACGCAAATCAGAAAGCAATGCAGTTCTACTGTCACGGCGATACCAACGGTCCGAAGCATGAGTGGAATCTTACCTATAAAGATCAGAAGGAATCGGGCGAATGGTGCAAAGAGAATTATTGGTGTGCGCAGAATAATAAGAATAGAGATGATTACCAATTGATCTAACGGCTGTACCGGAGTCAGTGTTTAAAAAGGAGGAACAAAACAATGTCAAAAGAGATCGCTAAAAAACTCATCACTGAATTACAGACCAACACGGAATTAAAAGCGAAGATCGCCGGTATCGAGGACAAGGACGAGCTTGTGAAAATAGCCGTTCAGAACGGTTATGACGTAACGCTCGAGGAAATGCTCGAAGCAGAACGCGAGTTCAAAGAACAGATCGCCCAAAAGACGGATGCACAGAGCGTGGAGCTTAGCGCAGATGAGCTTGAAACTGCGGCGGGCGGCGCAACATACGATGATGCGAGCGACGGACATGAACTGTTCTGTTCACTCAGCTTTCACGACATGGAATTTTCCATAGACAATAATGAATGGTGTAAGACCAATCTGCATAACGATAAGGTTTATAACCCCAGCCAGCCCGGTAAGTTCAAACGTCAGGTGTGCGAATACAACTGGTACGATGAGGAAGGTCAGCATGAAAAGTATATTTGTTCCAAAAATTACAGCTGTAAGGTAAATCAGGCTTGAGTGAACACATCGGAAAAGCGTGATATGATAACAGTTGAAAAAGGCATCCTTGCGCGGAAACCAATGTTAACGGAAAAAACGAGATATGCTTAGAGTCATTTAAAGGATATTGTATAAAAGACGCAGAAAGTTTTTTAGTTAACCATGTTTAAGCCGGATTTCCCAGACAAATAAAGCAATAACATTCAAGGAGAACTACCATGTCAAAAGAGATCGCTAAAAAGCTTATCGCAGAATTACAGACCAACACGGAGCTAAAAGCGAAGATCGCCGGTATCGAGGACAAGGACGAGCTTGTGAAAATAGCCGTTCAGAACGGTTATGATGTCACTCTCGAAGAAATGACGGAAGCCGAGAAGGAGTTCAGAGCGGAAATGGCGCAGAAGTCGGACGAGCTTACCGCCGACGAACTCGAAGGTGTAGCGGGGGGCGGAATGTGGCAAGCCGAGGACAACAAGGAAGGAAAAGAATTTCGCTGTGCTTTTTGCAATCTGCACTATAGAGATCAAGCGGATAACAATGAATGGTGTCAAAACAATTATTTCTGTAATACTACAAATATAAACCATTGTGATATGAATTACATAACAGATTAATCCCCGCTTTGAACAACCGACATATTTAAGGAGGACAAAACAATGTCAAAAGAGATCGCTAAAAAGCTTATCGCAGAATTACAGACCAACACGGAATTAAAAGCGAAGATAGCCGGTATCGAGGACAAGGACGAGCTTGTTAAGATCGCCGTTCAGAACGGTTATGATGTTACCGTTGAAGAAATGCTCGAAGCAGAACGCGAGTTCAAAGAACAGATCGCCCAAAAGACGGATGCACAGAGCGTGGAGCTTAGCGCAGATGAGCTTGAATCCGCAGCAGGCGGTGCTCACTGGCAGGGTGAGGATGCACCCGACGGAAAAGAATTGGGATGCGAGATATGTAATTATAAGTATGACGAAATGAAGGAAAAGAACTATTGGTGCAAAAATGACTGGTACTGTAACGGCACCCGCGGCAAATATGAACCCGACTGCTACAATAAAGGCTCCCATATGGGAAATTGAGGCGCGCCCGGCATGGACTCGCCCGACAGCCGCGGTAAAGTCTGAAGCCGGTCAAGCTGCTGCTGTACTTCCGGATAAAGCAAACAAAACGGAACAGACAGGGGGATAAAATATGTCAAAGGAAATCGCAAAGAAGCTCATAGCCGAGCTTCAGACTAATGAAGAACTCAAAGCAAAGATAGCGAGTATCACCGACCAAGCCGAAATGGTGAAAATAGCAGCCGAAACCGGGTACGATGTAACTCTCGAAGAAATGCTCGAAGCCGAGAAAGAGTACAGAGCAGAAATGGCACATAAGTCCGACGAGCTTTCTGCGGACGAGCTTGAAGCCGCGGCAGGCGGTCGTTTCTGGAAAGACGAGGAAAACAAGGACGGAAAAGAATTTAACTGTTATTTCTGCAATCTCGGTCCTGACTATCAGGCAAAAAACGAAGAATATTGCAATGTCAGATGGTACTGCGAGAATACCAACGTTTCAGGAAAAACTCCAAATTATGGCTGCCCATTCAAAGAAAGATGATGAGATGTGAAATGAAACAAGATCCGATCAGCCATACGAAAGAACCCGTTCAGTTCCGGCACCCAGACTGATAAAGCAATTTCAAACAAGGAGAATATTGCCATGTCAAAAGAAACAGCAAAGAAGCTCATTTCAGAGCTGCAAACAAATGAAGAACTCAAAGCAAAGATAGCGAGTATCACCGACCCTGTGGAAATGGTGAAGGAAGCCGTTGAGGCGGGCTACGATGTTACCATTGAAGAAATGCTCGAAGCCGAACACGAGTACAGAGAAGAAATCGCTGCAAAGTCCGACGTGCAGAGCGTGGAGCTTACCACGGATGAGCTTGAAGCCGCGGCAGGCGGACAGTGTTGGCGCGCCGAGTACAGCAAGGACGGAAAAGAATTTGGCTGTGCGATCTGTAATCTCAACGAAGAAGATCAGAAAAAATCCGGCGAATATTGCAAATTTGAATACTTTTGCGCGGCTACCAACGTTGGCGGAACAAATCACACACATTGTTTAGGTAATGCCGCTGACGAAAAACATTCTATTCATGACAATTATACAAATATGTGAGATAAAACCGGCAGACCGCACCAATGCGGCTATACACAGGAACGCCATATTAAGTTCGTAAACGGAGAAACGAAACCATGTCAAAAACAGCAAAGGACCGTAATAAATGATAACAGTTGAAAAAGGCATCCCGTACCGATATAGCGAGTTCTTCGCGGGATTTACCACTCTTTATACCGACAGGTGCGCGGAACGAGTAGCCGAAAACGGAGCTGCTTTTTTCGCGTATCTTGACGGCGTGCCGGCAGGTTATATGTTCATTGAGAAAAAGCGGGGCGTGTCTGGCATCATCCATGTCTTTACAAAGCCGGAACTGCGGGGTCGCGGCGTGATGCAGGCGCTCGTGCGGACTGCGGCGGAGGAGTGTGGGCATTCTGTGGGCACTTCGCTCTCGGATTCTCACGAGTTTTTCCCAGCAGCGGCACACGTTTTTGAAAAGTGCGGGTATGAACGCCGGAACGGACGGTACATATACCGGTGTGACAGTGAGGATATGTGGGAACGCTGGGACGCTTATATGCAGAAGTCCGGAAAAAGGCTCTGCGATACTCTCCGGCGGCAGGGGTTTGAGACGCTCACCCTTGCGGAAGCCGGAGAAGACCTGCTGCGTCAGTTTCGCGAAACCCCATACAGTGAATACAAGTGTGAGCAGAATCATCAGCATCTCATACTTCCCGGCGCAGATGTCGATCCGGAAGTGAGCGTCATGGTAACGCTGCACGGGCGGCTTGCAGCTTACGTTTTCTCGTATATGCCGGACAGGATCAGCGCCATTTTCCAGACCCTTTCGTCTTCGGCAGCACTGCACGGCAGCGGTGTCATACTGCTTGCAATAACAGAGGGGCTTGCAAAGGTGCGTGAGCGCGGAGTCACGCGGCTCGTGTTCAGTATGGAGGAAGCCGGAGCAAGCGCAAACGCATTCCGCGAAAAAGTGCTTTCGGTACTTGTATCAAAGCGCAGCAGAATAGTAAGTTTTACATATTTCCCTAAGGAGGAAACACTCAGATGAGTGAAGAATTTATTGCGAAAGTAAGAGAGAACATCATCTCTCATCTTGATATTGACGAAGATATGCTTGCCGTATTCAGTGACGATACGATCATCTTCAACACAGGAGATGACCGTCCGAATCTCGGGCTTGACTCGATAGACGCACTGGAACTGGTCACTATGATATTTGAAGTTTTCGGGTATGACGTTCCTGCCGAGGATGTGAAAAAACTGTACTCGGTGAATGCAGTCGCAGAATACCTGAGCGAACACGGTATATGCGAATGAACAGGGTCGTTATAACAGGTATCGGTGCTTTGAGCGGTGAGATAAAGCACTGCACTGTCTTAAATACCGCAGGATTGCAGACAGCAAAGTTCGGTGAGATTGGTGGGCTTGACGATGATCTCATAAAATTTACTACACCCGGGCAGCTCCGTGAAACATGGATACCTGTAGAAATAATCGATGATACCGGCAGGCTGAACGGAAGTATGATAAGAGTGGCAGACCGCGTTTTCCGCCTTGCAGATGATATGGATATTTAGGAATATGAAAAATTCCTCAAGGATAACGGAGTTATCGCTCCCGACGCGCCGCGCAAAGCGGTGTTTGGTCTCGGAGAGGCTGTAACGCCATATAAGGATCTGCTCGACATTCTTGATATCGGAGCAGGTGACAGCCCTGATCTGCGGGATTATGGACAGATAACCGATGAGATCATAGGATCCACGGGAATAGTCGCCGGTACCGTTGAAGTCTGGGTATATGACAAGGCTCTGTCAGAGGCGGTATGGAAGACAGTTCATGTCCGTATGCTTCAGGAGCTTTGTCCGCAGATAAAGAAGATAGACCTCGTTGTCGGAAACGAACCGGACGAATACAAGATAGTTATCCACGCGAACACAGCGGATCAGGAACTGTTAAAGAACAATGAAGCGTTCAAAATGTTCTATGACCCGGAGCTTATGGGATTCGCGGAATAGAAACAGCTCCCTCAGCATTTTTATGCCGGGGGAGCCTTCGTTTTAGTTTATGAACTGTCAATACCAATCTGTGCCGGTGGGTGCTTCTGCTATACGCCAGCCGTTTTCAGTCTTTACAAAACGGTAAGTCTGATATTGTTTTTTATAGTCTTCCTTCTTTGCGGAATCATAAGTTGACTCCATATTTCGGCAAGAACAGCTTTACTGTTTACGGTGCTTTCAACACTTTCGGCAGCCGGAAGAAACTCCGCTATCTCCTCAAAGCTCACAGGGGTAAATTCTCCGCCGTTCTTCAAAGTCCCGCGTTTTATGCTGAGATCGACTGCAAGATTTCTGACGATACGCATAATGAACGCGCCAAACCTTGCCGGACGCTGCGGAGGGATAACGTTCCACACTTTCAGATATGTATCGTTGACACATTCCTCGCTGTCCTCGCGGTCGTGCAGAATGTTGTATGCCGTGTTCCTGCAATGCCTGCCGTATTTCCTGTCAGTCTCGTATATAGCCTTTTCTGACCGGGCATTGTACAGCTCTATTATTTCATTGTCGTTCATAAGCAGCCCTCCCGCAACGATATAATGCCTGTCTATAAATACAGACGAGATTTCCGACAGAAACCTAACACTTTTTTCAAAATTTTTCTTGATTTTTATTATAGCACATCGAGGAGAGCTTTTCAATTATTACTTGGTAAAATCTGTAATCACTTTGTAACTGGATTGTAAACGGTTTGTAATTGCATTTTATGGTAATATGTGGTATTATATACAATAATACTTTTTGGAATCAGTTCAAAACCTTGCCGTATACACGAAACTCTTGGCAGGGCGAAATGAGCCTCGGCTGCCACTCGCTGTTATAGGAGCGCAGAACGACCTGCGAGTGAACGATCCCGTTACTGTCGGTGTATTCTTCAATATCGGACTCCTCGGGTGCCTGTTCATCATATATCTTGACAACGACCTCGTTGTCGATACTGAATATCCCAACCTGTCCCGGCTCAACGGAGCTGCACTGCTTTACAAATATGACCTGACCGTTGGCATAGATAGGTGACATACTGTCTCCGTCAACAATCACAGCAAAATCCGTACCCGGCGGGACAACATTTTCAGGGTATTCCTGATCCTCGAAGTTTTCCTCGTCCATAAAGTTTCCGGTACCTGCGGCAGCTTTAATGCTGCTCGTAGGTATTTTTATATTTGCGACAAACGGTTTGCTTATACAGACCTCCGGCTTATACTTTCCAGAGAGAATAAGCAGGTCTCTGTACTCAGACAGTTTTTGCAGACCTTTTTCATTAAGATCGGGATCGGGTGAAGGTATGATCCCCGCAAATTCTGAAAGCATATCGGTGACTCCGAGCGCGAAGCAAATAGCAATGATCTGATATGCGGTAGGTGTTGTATTGCCGGTCTCCCACTTGTTGATCGCGGTATTCTTAACATTCACACCAAAGTCAGACAGCTTTTCGGCAAGCCCCTGCTGGGTCAGATTGCGCTCTTTCCGCAGTTTGGCAATATGATTGCCGATATCATTATTATACTTTGAGCTGATCGCGTCATATTTATATTTGTTCATAGTCGTAGTTTACCTCTTTTTGTAGTTTATGATAGTTCTATATGTTTCTATTATATCAGAACTTCTATTGAATGTCAATAGAAAATAGCTTAATAAGAAAATATAATAAATAATAAATATCATATTTGGCTAATTTGTATATTGACGTAAGGAGGACAGAATATTATAATATAATTACTCTATCATGAAAGAAGGAGATCAAGAAGTGGTAAATACTACAGTTTCAGAAGTCCCGCCCGATGTCGTGCTGCGTTATCAGGTAACAACAAAGCAGCTTGAAGAAAGCCATGCCATGCCTGATGTGGAAGATTGCGGAACCGACAGTCTCCCGTATCCTACTGAAAAGAATGGGAAGAAGAAAAAGATACTCATACCGGAACTGACAAGCATGACAAAGTATCTTTTTGATCCAAATCTTGGTAACCAAAGGCTTGCACTGTATTCTTTTCTGAACAAGCAACTGCGAATGGGGTGGCTGTCACGGACTGTTGGCTTTGACGTAAGAAACAGAGTTATAAATAGTGAGGTCTGCAGCTTTACCGATGTTACTTTCCGTAAGATAAATCGTGAGAACTTTTATGCGGACGTCAATGTAAAGCTGATACTGCAGACGGACAATGGAACCCGTGAGTGGGACGGCATTCTTGAGTGTTGGTGCAGTTTTGAAGGTGAATTTACTTGCTCTGTGGAAAGTCTTACCGATAAAAGGAAGCGCCGGGAATCAGGGTATGAGTTATTAAACCCGTTCCTTGTCCCATATTGCACAAACCAGCGAATGGATGAAATCGCGGAAGAGATCTGGGTAAAGTATGGTATGCCGGAAGCGCTCGTTTGTTCGGAAGCCAGAAATGCTTATGAACTTGCTCGTAGAATGGGTCTTGATATACAGTATCTTCCGGTTTACGATCATAATGGGATCAACAGCATTATGGTCTTTGAAGATACAGCGGTCAGGATCGGAAATGATAAGACTGAACTCCGTCCTGATGGAACAAAGGAACGTATCACAGACGACGAGCCAAAGACTGTTCTTGTTCCCGCAAATACGATCATAGTCAACATCAATGTTGTGAACAAGGACTATTCGAGTTTTAACATTTTTCATGAATGCATTCACTATGAGCTTCATTATGCCTTTTTCCGTTTGCAGTCAATGACTTCAAATGATGTCAGATTGGTGAACGCGATAGAGATCGAAGAAGAAAAAGCAAAAGGTTATAAGGATCCGATCTATTTCATGGAAAAACAGGCAAACAGAGGTGCCTATGGGCTTATGATGCCGGCTGCGGCTACCCGTAAAATGATAGTAAAAGAAAGAGATAAAGCCGAAAACTGCCGCCATAACGGAGAGCGTTACGAGGCAGCGGGAAAATCAATGGCTAAAACTCTTTGTCTTCCATATTTTCGGATCCGTGCAAGAATGATACAGCTCGGATTTATGGAAGCAAAGGGTGCTCTTAACTTTGCGGACAAGAAACTGATAAAGCCGTTTGCTTTTGATATTGAAGCATGGAAAGCCGAGGAACATACATTTATTATAGATTGGAAAACGGTTGATGAGTTACGTCGGACAAGCAAGGATTTTCAAATCATTATGGCAAACCGCAGATATATTTATGTGGACGGCCATGTTGTAAGAAATGAGCCCAAATATGTCAACTGTTGGAAAAACGGCTATACACTTACCGAATGGGCGAATGCTCACGTAGATGAATGCTGCCTTCGCTTTGTACGCTTGTATGAGCAGACACAGCTCGGTACATTTGTGTTTGGCAGGATGTACTATGACGCGGAGTATGTGAAGCGAACACTTTTCTTTCTTGATGATCTCATAAATCAGCAGAATCTTGATGAGATAGATGCCAGGATAGAATACAAGCATAACTTCCCACGCACATTCATTGATGCGTTTGATATGCTCATGCGTAAAAACGGAGATACAAGAGAAACTATGGCTGAGAAGCTGAATACGACCACAAAAACCTTAAGGGAATGGCTGTTGGAACCAGAAAAGAAGATATCTGCCGACTTTATTACAGTAATATCCCTTATGTGGCAGCTCCCGGATTGGATCAGCATTTTACTTCTCGACAGAGCAGGAATCCACCTGAATGATTACGACCGCAGACATCAGGCTTTATCACATATACTCCATGTGCTTTGGGATAAAGGTATAAAAGCAGCTGATGATTTTTTGGAAAGTATGCGGCTTGACCCGCTCAGATATTGATTTATAATATGATCGCTTGGAAACATTTGTGACAAGCGATCTTTTTTTGTGCTTTTTTTCACGGCAGGTGGAAGAAAAACGTTCACCTGTAATGTTTAAAAAAGGCGGTAAAAGTGTAATTTCGGCTTCCAATTTAGCAATATATACTAAATCGTGGAAGATGAACAGAATTTACAATGGCTACTGGCAAAATTAGCTAAAATCTTGTCGAACGAATAAAAACTTGGAGAACAGGGGGTATAAAAGGGTGCTTCTGATGTCCTTATATTATGAAGGGATAAATATTTCCCTCACCTGTTCTTTGAAAATTGAATAGCAGTATATCGGGTACATTCCCTTTTGCGCCTGCGGGCGTAGCAGAGCGGGAAATGAAAGCGATGTTCGGCATTACAAGCGAGGATAAGCGAGGCAGCTTTTGCTAAGAGCGTACAGCTCGACAATTATGATCCATCCGTTAATGTAGAAGTCGCAGAGTAAGATCCCGGGCAGTGGGCGGCAACCGCTGTTCGTGCGATGAAAAGCAAGAGGGTACAATGATACTTCTGCCCAGTCACAGTCTCAAGCAATGAGGGCAGCCACATGAGAACCATGCGGGGGTGAGAGTCCCATGATGCCGCGCCGGCGGCAGCCCGATATATTCCCGGAAGCTCCATAATATGGAGTGCAGGCAGGGGTGTCGGGGACAAATATGCCGGAACAACTTACAGGCAATACAGCGGAACGGTTATTGCTGTTCCGCTGATATATATGATCAGATCACAGCCCTGTAATTACGCAGGGCTGCGGTCTGTATGTTTTCACGGAGTGCGAGAATGAACAAGTATATATTTTTAAACGATGAAATCAAGCTCACATTTAATGGCTGCTGCACGATAATAAACGCGCTTCTTGCGGACGGAACATTAACGGTAGCTATGGCAGATGAGCTGAAAGAAGAATGTGCGGCGATCTGCACAGAAATGCAGGGATAAATCTGTCCACATTGGTAATACCAATACAGAACGAAAAGTGGTATTGTGTACTGTAATAAATACGAAAAGAAAGGGCTGATCGTATGGTAGTAACTAAGATACAGGCAAAGACTGATGTAAGTATCATCACACGACTTGCAGCATACATAAGAGTGTCGAGCGACAGCGAAGATCAGCGCCATTCCTTCTCGGCACAATACAGATATTACAGTCAGATAGCGGAAAACAGTGTCAATATGATGCTGACGGAGATATACGCTGACGAGGGCATCACCGGAACCTGCACGGACAAGCGTGACGAGTTCAACCGCATGATGAACGATGCCCGAAAACATAAGTTCGATAGAATAATAGTAAAATCCGTAACGAGATTCGCTCGTAACACAAAAGACTGCCTCGAAGCGGTTCGGGAGCTGAAGCAGCTCGGAATATCCGTTTACTTCGAGGAAAACAATATAGACACCGACAAAACTGACGGAGAAATGCTTGTAACGATATTCGGAATGGCAGCACAGAACGAATCGCTGTCCATATCCAAGAATGTCAGGTGGGGGATCCGCAGACGCATGGAAAATGGAACCTATGTGTGTAATCTTACCGCCTACGGTTACATATACAAGGACAGAAAATATATCGTGAACCCGTCAGAGGCTGAGATCGTCAGAAAGATATTCGATCTTTATCTAAGCGGATACGGGCGGCTTGCAATCTCGGAAATGCTTACCGAGGAAACCGGAGATAAGTGGAACGCCGGAAAAATACGGTATATCCTTAAAAATGAGAAATACATCGGCGACTCGTTATTCCAAAAGACATATACAACGGAAATGCTCCCGTTCAAGGGGAAACGCAATAACGGAGAGCTTCCGAAATACTATGTTGAGGGAACGCATGAGCCTATCATAGATAAAGAAACCTTTCATGCGGTGCAGGAGCTTATGTTACGCAGAGAGGGGAACAAGCGGCAGAGACAGACCCACATCTTCACAAAGATGATAGTGTGCGGAAACTGCGGTCATACATTCAAGCGAAAGATAGTAAACGGCAGGACTTATTGGACGTGTGCCAATCATAACGCCAATTCCGATAACTGCCCGATAAAAGCTATCCCGGAATCGGATATTAAGGACGCATACATACGGCTGTTCAATAAGCTGAAATGCAATTCCGAAATAATACTCGCCCCGACGATACGGCAGCTCGAAGATCTCATAATGAAAAAGCAAGCCGGAAACAGACAGTTGCTTACAGTACGGAGCGACCTTATAGCCGCAAGAGACAGAATAAACCAAGTGACACGGCTTTATGAAAGCGGGATACTTTCCGCGGAGCTATACAACGGACAGAAAAAAGAAGCCGAGGCTCAGATAAACAGACTGCGTAAGATGATGACTGCGGCAGTGGATACGGACGAGCTTGCGGACAGAGCGGACAGGCTGTCGGATCTAATGGACACAGTCGTGGACGGGGATATCATGTACAGCTTTGAAGAAAGCACCTTTGATATGACAGTCGAGAAAATAACGGCAATGTCCGATACAGAGCTGAAATTCAGGCTTGTCGGCGGCATAGAGTTTACAGAAAGGCTGTGAAAGCAATGAAGAAGATCAGAAACATTCCGTTCGGATATATGATGAAGAAGGGCAGATACATTGCCGAGCCTTCGGAATCCGAAGCGGTTGTGATGATATACAAGATGTATCTGAACGGAATGTCTCTGAAAGATATAGCCGATGTGATGACTGTGCCATATAATGCGGACAAGTCCGTTTGGACTTTGAACATGGTCAAGCGGATAATCGAAAACAAGAAATACACCGGCACTTCCGATTATCCGCAGATCATCGATAATGCTACATTTGACGCTGTCAGGGCTATTGCAGATGAGCGTTATGATCGGATGAACACAGCAGATGACGAGACTAAGTTACTCCGAGGGATGATAAAAGGCAGAAGACCTCGCATCAGCACCGAGAAGATACGGACTGCGATAGTACAGATCATCAATTCGCTGATATCCGATCCGACACTCGCAGCGCCAAAAGGAAACTATGAGTACACTCCTTCCAGAGAAACTATAGACGCATACGATAAGATAAGAACGCTGATGCAGGATCCGGACGCAGATACAGAGCAGCTTGAAAAGCTGATATTTGAAGCGGCATCGCTGAGATATAAAGATTGCCATTATGATAACAGAGATAAGACGATACCGATGATAGATACGCTCACAAAGCAAAAACCGACAACAAATCTTGATATAGAGCTTGTAAAAAGCGTAGTAAAGTACATAATCATTGACAACGGCGTTATAAGCGCCGAACTTGTCAACGGTGTGATTATCCCCTCACAAGGAGAGTGACAGATATGCTTACCAAAGCACAGACGGATATGCGCGTGACCATGATCCCGGCAAAGCCAAAGGAAGAAATATCTGGCGGCATTGAGACAATAAAGCGTGTCGCAGCATATTGCAGAGTCTCGACCGACCAAGACGACCAGATCAACAGCTACGAGGCACAATGCAGTTTTTTCACAGAATGCATTGATTCGCATGAGGGCTGGAAGAAGGTCAAGATCTTCGCGGACGAGGGCATAACCGGAACCCAGGCGAAGAAACGCCCGGAATTCATGAAAATGCTTCGGTATTGCAGACAGGGCAGGATCGACATAATACTCGCCAAGTCGTTCAGCCGCTTCGCGCGCAATACGGTGGAGAGCCTTCAATATGTTCGCGAGCTGAAATCCCTCGGTATAGCGGTCATCTTCGATAAAGAGAATATCAATACTCTCGAACAGACAGATGAGATGCTGATAACGCTGTTCTCGTGGTTCGCACAGGCAGAATCCGAGAGCATAAGCAAAAACGTAACATGGGGTATAAGGCGCTCCTTCGAGCAGGGAAACTTCTCGATGCACTACAGTACCACTCTCGGATATGAGAAAGGCGAGGACGGCGAACCGAAGATAGTTCCCGAGGAAGCCGAAACGATACGCATGATATACAGTATGTTTCTTGACGGGAGCAGCTACAGAGATATAGCAAAGGCACTTACCGAGCAGGGCAGAAAAAAGGCTTCCGGAAAGACAGACTGGACTCACGCGAATGTCATGAGCATTCTCAAAAATGAGAAATATGCCGGAGATGCGCTTCTGCAAAAAACATACGTCACAGACTGCATATCAAAGAAAACAAAAAAGAACACCGGAGAGCTTCCGATGTATCTGGTAACGGATCACCATGCGGCGATAATTGACCGTAATACTTTCAAAAGGGCTCAGGTAGAGATCAGCCGCCGTTCCTGCATTAAAAAGGCTTCCGGAAAG
>JAGBMA010000002.1 GCA_017635095.1 Ruminiclostridium sp.
AAAGGCTTTTCTCTCTCCCCTCGACCCCTCTCTCTTTCCAAAAAAACTTTAGTAGCTGCCGCGCTGAGTGAGACAGTATCTGCACAACATATAAAAACAGCAGACCCGATTGTTACGAGTCTGCTGTATCTTTTTTGTTGTGTAGAAACTGCCGGGAAAGTCGCGGCAGCTACGGGTGCAGGGCTTGCCCTGCCGCGGTCCAGCTGCGTAAGCTGGCCCCACTCGGGAGAGTAAAGCGCGGGAGCGCCGTACCGCCGCCCGCGTAGGGCGAAAAGGGGCGCTCAGTTCTGACCGTAGTAGGCGTTGGCGCCGTGCTTGCGGAGGTAGTGCTTGTCGAGAAGCTCCTGCTGCATACGGCCGGCGGAGGGGTCGATCTCATGAGCATGGAAGTTCATGAACGCGACCTCTTCGAGAACTACGGCGTTGTGAACTGCTTCCCACGGGCTTGTGCCCCATGTGAAAGGACCGTGGTTCTTCACAAGAACTGCGGGTATCGTCATAGGGTCGATGCCCTTGAACGTCTCGATTATGACAGTCCCGGTTTCCTTTTCGTACTCGCCCTTTATCTCGGTAGGGGTCATGGCTCTTGTGCAGGGTATCTCGCCGTAGAAATAATCCCCGTGTGTTGTTCCCATTGGTATAATGCCGTGTCCTGCCTGGGCGTAAGATACTGCCCAGCGGCTGTGGGTGTGGCATACGCCGCCGAGTGCGGGGTATGCGCGGTACAGTTCGAGATGCGTCGGCGTATCGCTTGAAGGCTTGTATTTTCCCTCAACGCGTTCACCGGTCTCAAGGCTCACCACGACCATGTCCTCCGCCTGCATTCCGTCATATTCAACGCCGGACGGCTTTATTACCATCATTCCGCTCTCCCTGTCAACACCGGAAACGTTGCCCCAGGTGAATGTGACAAGTCCGTGTTTCGGGAGCAGAAGATTTGCTTCGAGAACTTCCTGTTTAAGTTTTTCAAGCATATCAGACATCTCCTAACTTCTTTTCGGCTGCAAGTCCTGCGTTGTAGCGATTCATGAATCCTGCGAAGCCGCGGCTTCCGCTCTCTGCGGGCTGTGCAGTCTGCTTTTCCATTCCAACGAACACCTGCTCGGAAAGCCAGTCCGCAAGCTTCTTTCCTTCGCCGCACACCATATACGCTGCAAGCAGCGCCATTCCCCATGAGCCGCCCTCGCCAGCGGTCTTCATGACCGATACGGGCGTTCCGAGAGCGTCTGCAAGATACTGCTGTGCAACTCCCTTTGTCTTGAACAGACCGCCGTGTCCGGTGAACTGGTCGGCAGTAACGTGTTCCTTCTCAAACAGTATATCCATACCGGATTTGAGGGCTGCAACAGACGAATAGATCTGGGCGCGGAAGAAGTTCGCGAGGTTCATCTTTCCGTCCGGTTCGCGGAAGTACATTGGTCTGCCGCTCTCGACCCCCGTCACCGGTTCACCGGAGAGATAGTTGTACGCGATCACTCCGCCGCAGTCCTCGTCGCCTTTCAGCGAGTTGTTGTAGAGTATGTCGTAAACTTCGGAGCGCTTTATCTCATGCCCCGCGAGTTTTGCGAACTCGTCGAACAGCTTTACCCACGCGTCAAGCTCCGAGCAGCAGTTGTTGCAGTGCACCATTGCTACCGGCGCGCCGTCCGGGGTGGTTACTATATCTATCTCGGGATAAACGCCTTTGAGCTGTTCTTCGAGAACGAGCATGGAGAATATAGAAGTGCCTGCGGAGACATTTCCCGTTTTGGGCAGTACCGCGTTCGTTGCAGCCATACCCGTTCCTGCGTCGCCTTCCGGCGGGCATACGGGTATCCCGGCTTTGAGATCGCCTGCGGGGTCGAGGAATTTCGCTCCCTCTTCCGTGATCGTGCCTGCATTTTCTCCCGCCGTCATTATCTCCGGCAGTATCGCCTTTATGTCGGGCTTGAAGCCGTGTGCGGAGGCAGCTTCGGTAAATTTGCCGAGCATCGCCCCGTCATAATTTCCGTCGGTTATCGGGAACATTCCCGATGCGTCGCCGACACCAATGACGCGCTTTCCCGTGAGAAGCCAGTGGATATATGCGGCAAGCGTGGTTATATGAGCAACGTCGTTGATATGAACTTCGCCGTTGAGTATCGCCTGATACAGATGCGCGATGCTCCAGCGCTGGGGGATATTGAACCCGAACAGTTTCGTGAGTTCCGCCGCGGCAGCCTCGGTGGTCGTGTTTCTCCATGTGCGGAAAGGTACGAGAAGCTTGTCGTCCTTGTCGAACGCCATATATCCGTGCATCATGGCGGAAATGCCGACTGCACCTATATCCGTGAGCACAGCGCCGTATTTTTCCGAAACGTCCTTCTTCAGATCGGCGTAGCAGGAGCGGATCCCGTTGTGTATATCATCGAGGGAGTATGTCCAGTACCCGTTTTCAAGTCTGTTCTCCCATTCGTGGGAGCCGCTTGCCACCGGAGCGAATGTATCGTCTGTGAGGGTGGCTTTTATGCGTGTGGAGCCGAGTTCTATGCCGAGAAATGTCTTTCCCTGCGCGATTTTTTCCTGAATTGTCATCTTTGATTACCTCTTTGTAGGAGATCTGCGGGCGGTGAAAAGGTCTCCGACCGCATTTAACCTCATTATTACCGGATCATGAAAGTATTACGCTTACTACCGAGCATTTCGGGAGGGTGAACTTTACGCCCTTGTCTGTGATCTCGGCAGGGTGGTCTGCGGGACTCAGCTTGTCGGGTGCGCTGAAATCGTTGTATGCTCTTACATCACCCGTAAGAATGCGGGCGGACGCGCTCTTTGCGTCAAAACCGACTATGGAGCAGTCTATCTCGAAATCCTCGTCAAGGGACGCGTTGGAGTATGTCATGGTGATCTTTCCGTCCTTGCCGAGAGAAACGGACTGGGACACCGCGGGTATCCCGTTCACTTCACAGCTGTCGGTGTAGCTGTAGAGGAGCTCTGCGTCCTGATGAGACTTGTACAGGTCGAATACATGATACGTCGGGGTCTTGAGGAGCTTGTCGCCCTCCGTCATGAGCAGGCACTGCAGGACATTGACAGCCTGTGCGAGATTTGCCATGCACACGATATCCGAGCGGGAGTTGAAGATGTTGAGGGTGATCGCAGCCACAAGAGCGTCTCTCATAGTGTTCTGCTGGAACAGGAACCCGGGGTTCGTTCCTTCCTCGACGTCGAACCAGCAGCCCCATTCATCTACCACGAGCTTCATGTTGTCGCTGTATTTCTTCATGATAGCGCTGTGCTTTTCGATGAGCTTATCCATGCGGAGCGCGTTTTTAAGAGTCTGATAGTACTCTTCATCTGTGAACTTTGTTGCGCTTCCCTTGTGCTCGAAATTGCCGGAAGGTATGGTGTAGTAATGGAGCGAGATAGCTTTCGCGTGCCAGTCGCCGATTATGCTCATTATAACGTCCGTCCAGTGCCAGTCGTCAACGTTGGGTCCGCCGGCGATCTTGAACAGCTCGTTCCCGCTGAAATTGCGGCAGTATGTCTGGTATCTGCGGTAGAGGTCTGCATAATACTCGGGGCGCATATTTCCGCCGCAGCCCCAGTTTTCGTTGCCTATACCGAGGTATTTGAGCTTCCAGGGCTTTTCTCTTCCGTTCTTTCTGCGAAGATCTGCAAGGGGCGAAACGCCGTCGAAAGTGATGTATTCTATCCAGTCGGCGAGCTCTTCCACCGTGCCGCTTCCGACATTTCCTGCCAGATACGGCTCACAGCCTATCTTCTCGCACATATTGAAGAACTCATGGGTGCCGAACGAGTTGTCCTCGGTAACTCCGCCCCAGTGGGTGTTCACCATCTTTGCGCGGGTGGATTTTTCGCCTATGCCGTCCCGCCAGTGATATTCGTCCGCAAAGCAGCCGCCCGGCCAGCGGAGCACCGGCATTTTTATCTCTTTGAACGCCTCGATTATGTCGTTTCTCACGCCGTCCGTGTTGGGGATAGCGGAATTTTCGCCCACGAAGATGCCGTCGTAGATGCATCTTCCGAGATGCTCGGAAAAGTGTCCGTATATCTCACGGTTTATGTGGGACTTTTTGTCGAGCGCGTTTACTGCTGCTGAAAGTGTTTTCATGTCGTTCCTCCTGAAATGAAATATATTGCAGAGAAATTGCTTCTCAGATAGCCTGTCATATTTTTGCGGGCAGCCATACCCTCATCTGGTTCTCGCCGCGGTTGCCCCAAGTGCAGTATGGTACCGCGTAAGCCGTGCATTCTTCATATACCGGCTTCCCGGTGCTGTAAAGTCCGTCCTGTGCTTTTGCTCTCAGCGCCCTTACTTTCAGTACCGGCGCGCCGTCGGGTGCATCTTCCCGCTTTATCACCTCTATGCCGCTGTTTGCATCGAGGCGGAGGGAAAGCACATCGCCGCTGTTGTCCGCGCCCTCGAAGCAGTAAACGAGAGGTCCCCGGCAGACTGACGCATATCCCGAAAGGCGCGGTATCTTCGGTGAAGCGTACACGAACCTCGGCTTGTCGTCAAGAGTGAGGGTGATATCATCACCGTCGGAAACAGCGGTATAGACGTAGCCGTTTTCGGGCTTTGCGGAGACATCGTTCCCGTTCTGCGTCAGGGTGTATCCGCCGCTCCAGTGGGGAATGCGCAGAGCGAGCCGGCCGTTCCCGGAGACTTTGTATCTTATCGTGAAACCGTAGGGATATTCCGTTTCACAGGTGAGCTTCATTCCGTTTGCGAAGCTTACTGTTCCCGCCGCGTACATATGGCAGTAAGCGGTGTCCGCGTTCTCGCCGTAAGCGTACTTTCCGAAAGACGAGATAAGTCTCGCGGCGCTGGGCGGACAGCACGCGCAGGCGTACCATGACGGCCTTTGTGTGAGATCATGTCTTTGGGTCTGCGCCTTGCCGGAGATGCCCGGCACGACTTCGAGAGGGTTCACATAAAAGAACCGCTTTCCGTCAAGCTGCATACCCGCGAGGACGGTGTTGTGGAAAGCCTGCTCCATAACGTCGGCATATTCGCCGCGCACCTCGTTTTCCAGCATTCTTGACGCGAAGAACATAAGTCCTATTGAGGCGCAGGTCTCGGCGTATGCCGTATCTGAGGGGAGGTCATAATCAACGCTGAACGCTTCTCCTATGACGGTGGAGCCTATACCTCCGGTAATATACATCTGCCTTTTCGTTATGCTGTCCCACAGCCGCCTGCAGGCTTCATAAAGCTCCTTGTCGCCGGTCTCGGCTGCAAGATCCGCCATTCCGGTATAGAGATATACCGCGCGCACCGCGTGACCTGTTGCGCGCACGGCTTTTCTGAGCGGCACTCCGCTCTGCTGGTAATCGGGATCCTCGCCGTTGTTTCCCCATACCGTCCAGTCTCTTGCGGCGCGTTCGCGCTTATACCAGTCCGGATCCGTGCCGCGGCTGTTTATGAAGTACTTTGCGAGCTCAAGGCATTTTTCATCGCCGGTGAGCCGGTACATCTTCATAAGCGCAAGTTCGATCTCGGGGTGCCCGGGGAAGCCGCCGTGGCCGTTTTCGATGAAGATACTGTAGATATGTTCTGCGTTCTTCCTCATCACGTCGAGCAGCTTCCTCTTGCCGACGGCCTCATAATAAGCGCAGGCTGCCTCCATCATATGCCCCGCGCAATACAGCTCGTGGGCTTCGAGCAGGTTTGACCAGCGCTTGTCCTTGTCCTTTATTGTAAAGTATGTATCGAGGTAGCCGTCCTCGTCCTGGGCGGAAGCAATGATATCGACGAGATCATCGACCTTTTTCTCAAGCTCCGGGTCCGGAAAGTTGTGCAGGGAATACGCGGCGGCTTCGATCCATTTTGCCGCGTCGCTGTCCTGAAAGACCATTCCGTAGAAGCCGTCGCCGGCGTCCTCGCCGCGCACCGCCTTGCCCGCGTTGATGAAATTCTGTACAACGTGGCTTTTTTCCGCGCCCTCCGCCTTGTCGTTGAGCACCGAGTACTGATAGGGGATAACGGTGTCTCTGACGAGTTTCTGGTATCTTCCGATGAATCCGTCGGAGGAGTATGCTTTCTGATCTGTCTGATGCTGTATCTTCATTGATTACCGCCTTTCCGGATCGGCTCTGTGAGCGTATGTAATGCATTACATACATGGGTATGCCGCGCCGCGTTTCAAAAGACCGGCACGGGGGGAGTTGACAAATAATATATAAAGTATTATAATTCCATTCAAGGGTAAAAATCAATGGATAATATTCTTGAAAATATGGAGGATAATCTTGAACGAGATAATTGTATCCACCACCTGCCAGCCCGTAGTCTGCGGCTGTGGATATCTTGCAGCTTCCGAGCCGTTCTATCACGCGGATCGTGTGGTCGATTTCAATATACTTATCTATGTGGTGGAAGGCACGATATATGTGACCGAGGACGGTAAGGATTATGAAACGGGAGCCGGTGAGCTTCTTTTTCTCCGGCACGGTATAAGGCACTACGGAAAACGTGAGATCGGACGCGGCACCAAGTGGTATTATGCGCATTTCCGCCTTTCCGACCCGTCGCCGGACTGTGCCGGATTTTCGCCGGACCCCGCTTCGGTGGGCGCGGACGAGCCGCTCGTTTTCAGCGATGTCCTGCCAAAAAAACTAAGCGGGCTTAAGAACGGTTTTATCGAACAGCGCATATCCGAGCTGGCGGAATACTGCCGGAGCGCAGACCGGTTCAAGAGAATGCGGATAAACGGTATGTTCCAGTCGCTTCTGACGGATATCGCAGTGATGAAATATATGGACAAAAAGCCCGCGGCGCTTTCGGAGAAAGTGTGTGCATGGCTCGATGCCCATACCTCCGAGCCTTTCAGCGCCGCGCGTCTTGAAAGGGAATTCTTCCTGAGCTACAAGCGAATGGCGGCTGTTTTCCGGAAAGAGCAGGGCATGACCATGCAGCAGTACCATACCGCCTGCCGTATGTCACGGGCGTGCTATATGCTGCGCTCGACGCTCCTGCCGATAGGTGAGATCGCTGCAGGTCTCGGTTACGATGACCCGCTCTATTTCAGCAGGTGCTTTCATGCATACGCCGGGGTCTCCCCGAGAACATACCGGCTTTCCGCAAAGTCGGATTACTGATGCCTTTTGCATATCGTGACTTTTCCCGGATCGCGGGCTTGTGAAAACAGCCTGCGGGTTCGGGATTTATTTTTATTGACAACACGAATATATTGTGATATAATTTTGTAAAAACGTTTTCATGGAAAGGTGCAGTTTATGAAAAAAGCGCTCGGATACCCGGTTATCATACTTGCGGCGGCGCTGTTGTCGTCCTGCGGGAGTGCCGTTCGGGATACGGCTTCGGAGACTTCTGCCGTTACTGCCGCGGAAGCTACGGAAAAGACCCGGCCGGAACCCGTGGTCATCGCAAAAAGCAGTTACGGGAACCCTGTCACCGGTTTTGACGGCGAGGGAGATCTCACTTACGGCGGCGACCCTTCCGCACTTGTGGACGGAGATACGCTGTACCTTTATGTGGGGCATGATACCGCGCCCGGCGACGCATATGTGATACCCGAGTATCTGTGCTATTCCACCCGTGACATGAAGGAGTGGAAGTACGAGGGCGTTGTGATGAAGATGTCCGATGTGTCGTGGGCAGATAAGAACTCCGCTTGGGCGGGTCAGGTCGCCCGCCATTATGATGCAGAGGCGGGAAAGGACAGGTATTACCTTTATTTCTGCTCCTGGGACAGCACCGACGGCGGCAAGCAGTCTGTCGGAGCCGCAGTATCGGACAGCCCCACCGGTCCGTTCACCGATATCGGCTCGCCGCTTGTCAAAGGCTCGTTTACCTCGGACGAGACTTCCGCGTGGAACGACATAGACCCGACGGTATGGATAGAAGACGGAGATGACGGCGAGGAACACCGCTATCTTGCATGGGGAAACTCGAAGCTTTATATGTGTGAGCTCAACGAGGACATGATCTCGGTAAAGGACATTGACGGAGACGGGGAGATAACATTCCGCAGCGACGTGAAAAGCAAGATGCCCCCGGACGCTTATACCGAAGCTCCGTGGATCTACCGCAGACAGGACGCGGACGGGAAGTACTTCGGGAAATACTACCTGTTCTATGCAAACGGCTGGCGGGAGCAGATGGCATATGCTACCACTTCCGACCTCATGAACGGGCGGTTCTACTATGAGGATACGATAATGAAGCCCACTGCAACATCGAATACCAATCACATGGCGGTAGTGGATTTCCTCGGCAAGACCTGGTTCATCTACCACAACGGGGCTCTGCCGAAAGGAAGCGGCTTCAGGAGATCCGTGAGCGTTGAGGAAGTTGGGTTCTACTCCGACGGCGCCGTTGAGTATATAGACGAGACGGCTTCGGGCGCGTTCGGAACGGTGACGCAGATAACGTCGCTGAGCGGTGACAAGCTGGCGCACGAGTGGTTCAACAACTCCGCTGCCGACGCGGATTACCCCTATACCTCCATTGCGGTGGGGAGCGGATTCGCGAAGATAAAGGACGCGGATATGCAGTGGGTGATAACTGCGGGAAAAACGGACGCCGGTGACGAATACTTCGTATCGGTGGAGTCCGAGAACAAGCCGGGACTTTATCTTACGGCAGAGGACGGCAAGATCGTGCTTTGCCAGGATCACGACGGAAAAATGGCGGAGCGGCAGACGTTCCGCACCGTGGCAGGCCTTGCAGGCGAGGGCGTTTCGTTTGAGTCCGCGGCCGAACCGGGAATGTATATAACGCTGGCGGGCGGAGAAGCGGTGCTTACGGACGGCAGCGACGCGAAAGCTGCAAGCTTCGTGACGGAGTGACGACAGGAGGATAAGATGAGAAACAGAAAGACTGCGGCTGCGGCGCTTATACTGACGGCAGCTTTGCTTGCGGGCTGCGGAAGCGGGAACACGGCAAGTGATACGGCACAGGACATGAACGGAGGGACGGTTGTGGCAGTTGACAGATCGGGTATGGATTTCAAGGTGAACTATGACGGCATACAGAAGGGCAACGTTTCTTCCGGCGCGTCCGTTCACGACCCGTCGGTGCTGAAAGCGGACGGAAAGTATTATATCTATGGTTCTCATATGTCCGCGGCGTCCTGCGACGATCTGAAAACGTGGCGGTTCCTTGCGAACGGCTACCGTGCAAGCAACACCGTATTCGGACAGATATACTCGGTTTACGATGAAGCCTTTGCATATGCGGGAAGCCCGAAGAGCCTTATCCCCACGGATGACGCGAAGAACGGCGGCGAGCACGTCTGGGCGCCGGACGTTATCTACAACAAGGCAATGGGCAAGTATGTGATGTACTACTGCACCACCTCGACATGGAACGCATCGAACCTCTGCTACGGCATCTCCGATTCGCCGGAGGGTCCGTTCGAGTGGCAGGGCGCGTTGATATATTCGGGCTACGACAAGGAGACCATAAAGGCGACGGACGTTCTCAGCTATGTTGATGAGGACTATGCCATGAAGACATATTTCAAAGGGAACAAGTACCGTCATGAGGACTGGCCGAACGCTATCGACCCCGCGGTTTTCTATGACGCGGACGGGAAGATGTGGCTCGTTTACGGTTCCTGGAGCGGCGGCATATTCATACTGCAGGTGGACGAATCGACTGGAAAAGTGATACACCCGGAGGCTGATCCCGACAACGGCGTAGATGCATACTACGGCAAGAAGCTTGCGGGCGGCGGTCATATGTCGATGGAGGGTCCGTATATCTTCTGGGACGAGCAGAGCGGGTACTACTACCTGTTCGTTTCCTACGGCGGGCTCAACCGTGACGGCGGTTACCAGATACGCGTTTACCGCAGCGAAAAGCCCGACGGAGACTATGTTGACATGAACGGCAAGACGCTTCAGAAAGGCGTGAACCATTCTTATTTCGGACTAAAGCTTTCCGGCAATTATATGCTGCCGAGCCTTTCAAAAGCGTACATGGCAACAGGTCATAACTCTGCTCTTGTTGATGACGACGGAAGAAAGTACATCGTGTATCACACCCGTTTCAACAACGGTACCGAACAGCACTCCCCCCGTGTACACCAGTTCATTGTGAACGCGGAAGGCTGGCCGTGTATGCTTCCGTATCAGACACAGGGCGAAAAGGTGTCCGGGACCGGTTACAGCATGGAAGAAGCCGCAGGACGATACTACATGATAGATCAGGGTACGGCGATAAGTGCGGACATTGCCGAGCCGGTGATAGTTTACCTCAATGCCGACGGGACCGCGGTAACGGAAGATGCCGAGGGAACATGGTTGGTAACGGAAGGAACGTATTACATGACGATCACGATCGGCGACAGAACGTACAGCGGCGTATTCTGCAAAATGCCCGATGAGGCGGGAACTCCGGTGATGACATTCTCGGCTGTCGGCTATAACGAGAGCGTATGGGGTGTGAAGTACATTGAAGGAACAGACTAAGAAAAAGCCTCCGAAGATCGGTTTCCGGCGGCGCATAAATTCGTACTATGAGGGAATGACGAAGAAGCAGATAGCTGCGGACACCGCAAAGACTGCCTTCAGGTGGCTCTGGGTGAGCGCATTCCTGTTTGTTTACTGGATGGCTATGCTTCTCCTCGCGTCGGTGCTGCTGCTCAACGTCTGGAAAGTCACGATCACGGTCCTTGTGATCTGGGCGTGTGTTCTCGGCGGCATAAGCTCGGTGGTTTACGCGTTTGTGCTCGTTCACAGGAAATACTATTATTAATGCGGAAAAGGCTGTTCCGGCATGAGATCCGGACAGCCTTTTCACACAATTATCACAATAAAATTTTTATATTTTATTGACAATTGTTTTTGTATGGTGTAAAATAATTTTGATAACTATACTCACCTTGTATTGACAAGGAGGACATATGAACAGAATAAGAGCTATGAAATATATCTCTGCGGGGATAGTCTCGGCGCTTGTGGTAACGTTTACAGCACCCGCTTTCCCCGCTTCCGGAGCAGCGCAGGAGACTGCTTTGCCAACGTCTTCGGCGACCTACGACAAGCAGTTCGTGAGCGAGCGTATCTCCAATAACTACACGAAAGTAAGCGGAAGATACACCGCACCCGTGTATTCGGGCGATGATCTTGTGTTTTCATTCACAGAGAACAGTTCCGATAACCCGACTTACGAAACGATGGGATATACCGGCTCGGATACTGTCGCAGACTTCCTTGCGGGAGATGTGAATGAGCTGCGTATAGATGTTCCGCAAACGGCGCAGTATGCTGTTCGTTTTGATTATCTTTCATACGATAATTCCGTTCTTCCTGTAGAATTTTCCATGGCGCTGGACGAGAGCGGGAACTACCCGTTCTATGAGTGCAGGAACGTGAAGCTTCGCTCAACATGGATACCGAAAGCGGAAAAGTCATATGACCGCTACAACGACGAAGTGGTCACGGTCCCCGATAAGGCGATACAGTGGGAAAGCGCATTCTTCACCGACAGCAGTGCCCGTCGTTCCGAACCCCTGCTTCTGGAGCTTACCGAGGGTGTGCATTACCTTCATTTTGAGGTAAAGAGCGGCAATTTTCTCCTCGGGAACGTAACTCTCTGCGCCCCCGCCGGCGTTTCTGCCCATACGGCTCCACAGGCTGCGGCGGGCGACGCGCTCATCACTATCGAGGGTGAAGCGTATGCTTCCTCGAATGAGTCTTCCGTCCACGCGATAGCCGAGTTCGATCCGCGCGTAGCGCCCTATAAGGTGTCGGATTCCGAGCTCAACACGATAGACTCCGATTCCTTTGATACTGCAGGTCAGACCCTTACATACAAATTCACGGCTCCTGCGGCGGGATACTATAATATTGCAATGAATTACCGCCAGTCCGACAAGACGGATTTCCCCGTGTTCGTGGACATAAAGGTGGACGGCAGACTGCCTGACTCGGCGTTTGCGGCTTACGAGATGGCGTACACCAGCAATTACGACATAACTACCCTCACCGACGATGACGGGAGCCGGCTCACGGCCTATCTCGATGCCGGCGAGCATACCCTTTCGTACACCATAACCCTCGATCCGATCTGTTATGTGCTTGAATCGGTGGAAGAGATAATGGCGGGAGTGAACGACCTCGCCCTTGAGATAACGAAGGTGGCGGGAACGAACTCCGACAGATATAGAGATCTCAAACTTTCGCGGTATATACCCGGACTCGAAAGCACCCTCATGGGGTATGCCGACGAGCTCGTGAGCCTTGAAGCGAGCGCCCGCCGTTTCACCGACGGGAACAAGAACGTTGCCGTGATGTCGTCTATGCTTATTGCAGCCAACCAGCTCCGTTCTCTCGCGGAAAACCCCGATGAGATACCTTACCGTATCTCCGAGCTTTCTTCGAGCACCAACTCCGTCAACCAGTATCTTGCAAATACCATAGATTCTCTCCTTGAGAACGGTCTTGCGATAGACCGGATCTGGGTATATCAGGACAGCGCACAGCTTCCCGGACCTCCCGGATTTTTCCAGTCTGTGTGGATGTCGATCCAGCGTTTCTTCGCTTCATTCTTTGACCAGTCCTACTCCGCTTCCAATATCGACCCCGACCACCTTCAGGTGTGGGTCAACCGTTCGAGCCAGTATGTCCAGGTCATGCAGAAGATGATCGACGAATATTTCACTCCGAAGACCGGTATTGATGTGGATATCAGTATAATGCCCGACCAGTACAAGCTCGTGCTTGCAAATTCATCGGGCAATGCCCCCGACGTTGCCACCGGTATAAACTACACCATTCCCTACGAGCTCGCCATACGCGGAGCCCTTGCGGATATGGCACAGTATCCCGATTTCCGCGAGACTGCGTCGGTGTATGAGCCCGGTTTCTTCCTTACGGGAACGATAGGCGAGTCGGTATATTCCATGCCCGAGACCATGAATTTCTGGGTGCTCGTTTACCGCACAGACGTTCTCGAAAAGCTTGGACTCGGCATTCCGGACACGATACAGGACGTGATAGATATGCTGCCGGAGCTGCAGATGCGCGGGCTCAACTTCTACTACCCCACGGCGGGCATGAGAGCCATGCGTAACTTCCACGGCACCACGCCGCTCATAGTGCAGAACGGCGGAGCGCTTTACTCCGGTCTTGCACAGGACGGCACCACCCTCGGAAGCGAGGCTTCGGTAAAGGGATTCACCACCCTCACCGACCTGTTCACGGTCTATGATATGCCCGTCGATATCGACAACTTCTATCAGCATTTCCGCAACGGCGATATCCCGATAGGCATATGCGATTACGGCACTTACAACCTCATAAGCAACGCGGCTCCCGAACTTGCGGGATCCTGGGATATCTCCATCGTTCCCGGCGTTGAGCAGGCAGACGGCTCGATAGACAGGAGCACCTGCGGCTGCGCGGAATCAACGGTAATATTCAGGAGCGACTCCGAGCGTGAAGCTAAGGCGTGGGAATTTGTGAAGTGGTGGTCCTCCACCGATGTCCAGGCTGAGTTCGGTCAGACCATACAGATAACCTACGGTGACGAGTACCTCTGGACCACCGCCAATGTGGAGGCTTTCGAGAGACTTCCCCTTGACAGCTCCCACAAGCAGGTCATACTTGAATTTGCGGGCAATGTGGTGGACGTTGCGCGTGTCCCGGGGACATATATGCTCGAACGCGAGATGAGCAACGCCTTCAACTCCGTAGTTGTTGACGGAAAGAGCGCTCAGTCCCGCATAGACGACGCGGTCAAGGTCATAGACCGCGAGATGAAGCGAAAGCTTGAGGAATTCGGATATATCGACAGCGAAGGAAATACACTGCAGGATTATGTGATACCCGATATGGACAGTATCAGAGTGATCCTCGGCAGAGAATAAGGAGGTGACCGCATTGGAAACCCAGGTGAATACCGCGGCAGGTCCGCAGGAAACCAAGCCCGTCCGTAAGAAAAAGAACAAGATCTCAAGGCGCGAGAACAACTGGCGGGGCTGGCTCTTTATCGGACCCTACGCGATCATCTTTTCGATCTTCATACTTATACCGGTAATTCTTGCGGCAATACTCTCGTTTACGAACTTCAACGCTATCCAGTTCCCGAAGTTTGTCGGATTTCTGAACTACATAACGATCCTTACCAATGACGCGGAGTTCATGAAGTACGTCCTGCCCAACACCGTTATATACGCGGTCATCGTCGGCATCGGCGGATATGTGCTCTCGTTCATTCTCGCGTGGGCGCTCTGTAACCTTACGAAACCCGTGCGCACGGTATTTGCGCTTATCCTCTACTCTCCGAGCATGACCACCGGCGTAGCCATGACAGTGCTCTGGAAGGTAATATTCTCCGGTGACCAGACAGGGCTTCTCAACAGCTGGCTCATGGAGCTCGGTATCATAACCGAGCCTGTGCTCTGGCTCACGGACACGAGGTTCCTGCTCCCGATAGTAATCATCATAGGTCTGTGGTCTTCCATGGGCATCGGCTTCTTAAGCATGATCGCGGGTATCCTGAATACCGACGCGTCCCTTTATGAGGCGGCTTCCATAGACGGGATCACCAACCGCTTCCAGGAAATGATCTACATAACGATACCGCAGATGAAGCCTCAGATGCTCTTCGCGGCGGTAATGGCGATCGTCGGCGCGTTCCAGAACGGCATGATAACCTCAATGCTCGTCGGCAACCCCTCGCCGGGATATGCTTCCCAGCTTCTCGTGAACCACATCGAGGACTACGGCTTCCTGCGGTACGAAATGGGATACGCGGCGGCGATCTCTGTGGTGCTGCTGCTGATAGTCCAGCTTTTCAGCAAGGGCGCCAATGTGCTTCTCACGGAAAAGGATCCATACGGAAAGAAAGGAGTTGATAAAGATGAAGGGCAGGAAGATTAACCCCAAGCGCTTTGAGATCGGCCAGCTCAAGATAATACTTCTTATATTGCCGCTCGTGATATTCATGGGAATGCCGATAATCTTTATCATCAACCATGCTTTCAAGCCTATGGAAGAGCTCTTCGCGTTCCCGCCCACATTCTTTGTAAAGAATGCAACTCTCGAAAACTTCTCGAAGCTCATAAAATTCTCCGACAGCAGCGGTATCCCGCTGAGCCGTTACCTTTTCAACAGCCTTGTTGTAACGGTGATAACCGTGGGACTTGCGCTTCTGCTCACGACTATGTCCGCGTTCGCGCTTGCAAAGATAAAGTTCAAGGGCCGCAATGCCCTCACACACATAAATCAGATAGCGATCATGTTCGTAAGCACGGCGGTGCTTATCCCGAGATACCTCGTTATCTGTAAGCTCGGACTTATCGACAACCTCCTCGCGCATATACTGCCGCTCGTTGCAATGCCGGTGGCGCTGTTCCTTGTGAAACAGTTCGTGGAGCAGGTCCCGGATTCGCTCCTTGAGGCGGCGTACATGGACGGAGCCACAGATCTCGATATCTACCTCAAGGTCATAATGCCCATGATAAGACCCGCTGTTGCCACCGCCGCAATACTGGTTTTCCAGCAGGTGTGGACGAACATGGAGACTTCGAGCTATTTCTTCAGCGACGACAGCATGAAAACGCTGACCTTCTATATGAATACTCTCGTCAACGTGAACAACACCGTTGCCGGACAGGGTATGGCAGCCGCCGCTTCGCTCATAATGTTCCTTCCGAACCTTATCCTGTTTATAATACTGCAGAATAAGGTAATGAACACAATGGCGAACTCCGGTATCAAGTAAAGTGGGGGAGAGAATATGCAAAAGCTAAAACGCCTTTCAGCCGCAGTGCTGATCGCGGCGGTGATCGGCATGATGCTCCTTCCTTTCACCGCGTTTGCCGACACCCCATATGTCACCTACACGATCAATGGCTACGGGCAGATACGGCAGACACAGACCGCGTACCTCGCGCATTCCACCATCACCAAGTTCGGTGAGGAGTCCCTCGCGTCGCCGAGCGACATCTTCATAGCATCGGACGGGCTCATATATGTTGCAGACTCAGGAAACGCAAGGATCGTTATAGGTGACATGAACGGTGAGCTTGTTGGGATCATCGGCGAGGGAACTCTGAAAAATCCCCGCGGCGTGTTCGTCACCGGTGCCGGGGAGATATATGTTGCAGACCGCGATGCGGGAAAGATATTCATTTTTGATAAGCAGGGCACGCTCACAGGTGAGTACGGAAAACCTTCAAGCCCTCTCTACGGCGACGAAGTGAGCTTTCTTCCGATAAAGCTCGTAGTGAACGATGCGGGCATAATGTTCGTAGTCTGTGAATCAAACACCAACGGTATCGTTGAGATCTCGCCTACGGACGGCGGCACGTTCCTCGGCTATTTCGGAACGAACTTTGCCGCAACGAGCCTTACTACCATAATCTACAGGGCGATACTCACCGACGCCCAGCGGGCGAAAATGGTTAGCAATATCCCCGCTACGCCGACAAACCTGACGATCGATGACAAGGGGCTCATCTATACCGTTACCCGCGGCAACAAGAACGACACTCTGAAGCGTCTGAACATTGCCGGAACGAATATGATAAGCAACCACGACGACACCTATGCCGACACGCCTACCGCAGTCGCGGCGGGCAACCACGACAACGTCTATGTCGCGGATCAGCAGGGCTATATCTTCGAGTACAACAACGAGGGCGAGATGCTCTTCGTTTTCGGCGGCCCCGACGACGGTTCCCAGCGTGTGGGTCTTTCCACCATGGTAAGCGGCATTGCCATAGACTCCGCCGACCGGATATATGTTCTCGACTCCGATAAGGCGCAGATACAGATCTACACTCCCACCGAGTTCACCGACCTGCTGCACAGCGCGCTTTATCTCTACTCAAAGGGCAGATACACGGAAGCCAAGGAGCCTCTCGGCAAGATACTCGGCATGAACTCCATGTTCGATTACGCCAACAAGGCAATGGGACGCTGCTGCTTCCAGGAGGATAACTACAGCGAGGCTCTGCGCTACGCGAGACTTGCAAAGGACTACAACGGCTACTCGGACGCGTTCTGGGAGATAAGGAACGTGTGGCTCAAGAACAACATCATGATTGTGATACTTGTGCTTGTGCTGATATGGGTCGCAGTGAAGGTGATAAAGAGCCTCGATAAGAAGAAGCACATTCTTGACAAGCCGAGGAAATTCTTCCGTAAGCTGAAGAAGAACCGCTTCATTTCCGACTTCTGCTACGCTTTCCGCTATATGCGGAAGCCCGCGGACAGCGCTTACGGTATTGCAGCCGAAGGACGCGCCACATGGATAGTCTCCACGGTGCTTCTTGTGATCTTCATGATCGAGTTCATAATCAACAAATATACCTGCGGATTCCTTATGAAGACGGTAATGGAAGGCCGCTACGAGATACTCGGCGACATAGGCGCGATCGCGGCGATAGTTGCGGCGGTGACAGCCTGCACATATCTCGTAAGTACGATAAACGAGGGCGAAGGCACGGTCAAGAAGATCTACACCTTCTTCTGCTACAGCCTCACCCCGTATATAGTCCTCACTCCGCTTACCTACCTGCTTTCGCACGTCCTCACGAACAACGAGATGTTCCTGCCGGGAATGCTCGCGATACTTACATACGGCTGGATAGCGGTCATAGCGGTCATAGGGCTCAAGGAAGTCAACAACTTCACCATGGGGCAGACCGTAAAGGTAATTCTCCTCACGGCGTTCGCGGCGCTCATACTCGCGCTTCTCATCTTCATCATCTATGTGCTTTGGGCACAGGTATTTGAATTTATCTTCGCTCTCGGAGGCGAGGGGGTGTACAGGCTTGGAAACTAAAAAGTCCCGCTGGCTCATGTGGGTGATCATCGCAGCAGCGGTGGTCATAATAGGCATAGTCGTCGCGGTCATCATAATAAGCGGTTCCCAGACCGACGTGGTCAAGGGAAGCCGCGTGCATACAAGCCCGATACCCGAATTCGGAGCGGTAGTTGACGCCAAGGACGACTATGTGCAGGTGGCGGAAAGCGATACCTACAGGCTTTGGTACTACGAGCCCCGTTTCTCCATAAAGCTTGAGAACAAGAAGACCGGAGCGGTAATGGAGTCCACCGTCAGCGACGAAAAGGACGACGGCGTGAACAACGCGAGCTGGACGGGCTACATGAAGAGCGGCATAGTGATCAATGCCATAATCGGTACGCTCAACACCTACCAGGTCGATGTGAACACCGTTCCCAACGAGATCACAACTCACTTCATCGACAACGGCATCTACGCCGAGATAAGCTTCAAGGGCAATTATATGTTCGATCTGGGAGTTGAGGTGCGGCTCGACGGAAGCGACCTCATCGTGCGTATCCCCGAAAGCTCGATAAAAGAAAACAAGGAAGGCACCTACATAAGCACCGTGAGCCTGTTCCCGTTCCTCGGCTATACTTATCTTGACGACCAGAACGGATATATGCTCGTTCCCGACGGAAACGGCGCGCTCATATACCTCGACAACAAGGAAGGCCGTTACTCCACCGGATTTTCCGGCCTCATATACGGCATCGACGAGGGCATGACAAATCATACAGCCGTATCTACGCTCTGGGAGCATTACGAGACTGTCACCGCAGCCAACAAGGTGCTCGCACCGGTGTTCGGTATGGCGCATCTTGACGACAGGCTCGCTTACCTTGGTGTTGTTGAATCCGGCGACGAAAGGTGCAGCATCGAAGTTGTGCCGAACGGGGTCATGGTGAACTACAACCGCTGCTTTGCGAAGTTCCTGCTCCGTGATGTTTTCGTCCAGCCTCTCAACCAGTCCAATTCCGGCACCGTTCCCGCTGTGGAACAGGACAGACTTCATTCCGACCTGCAGGTGAGATACCGTCTGCTCTCGGAGGAGAACGCGGATTACTCGGGAATGGCGAATGCCTACCGCAGTTATCTTCTTGACAGCGGTCTTGCGGAAAAGCGCGACACATCTTACCGCACCCGTGTGGATCTGCTCGGTACGGAGCGTGAAGCGTTCCTTATGGGCACGACCGCCGTTACTATGACCTCCGCGGATCAGGCGAAGGACATTTTCGATGACTTACGGAGCCTCGGCGTCAGCAACGTCCTGTCGGTGTATAAAGGCTGGCAGAGCGGAGGGCTTTATGACCTGCCGATAACCTCGTTTAATTCCGACGCGGCGATAGGCGGAGATATTGCAGTAAAAAACCTCGTGCTGAGCGAAGCCGAAGCCGGCAATACGATATATCTCTACGATGACGCTCTGTCCGTGAATGCTACCACTCATTCCACCACCTACAACGTGATGAAGATGGTGAACAAGAGGACGTTCAAGCAGGAAGTGAACGGTCAGGTATATGACACATTCTACTACCTGATGCCCGGGCGCAGCAGCCGCAACATCACAGCCCTTTCCGATGAGCTGGGAAAGCGTGAGATAAGCAATCTCGCCCTCGCCGGCATCACCGATACCCTCTTCTCTTACAGCTCCAAAGGCTCGTACTATTCCCGCACCGACAGCATGGACATATACGCCGACGCAGTGAATGATGCCGACGTGAAATGCAGCCTTATCATGGAAACGCCGAATGCGTATCTATGGAGATATTCGGACGCGTTCCTGAATATGCCGCTGAGTTCGTCGGATTATCTGTACCTCGACCGCGAGATACCGTTCCTTTCAATGGTACTAAAGGGCGTTGTGCCGATGTACTCCGAGTATGTGAACTTTGAAGCGAACAAGACCGAGAATTTCCTGCGAATGGCAGAATCGGGAATGTTCCCGTCCTTCTATGTTGCAGCCGAGAATTCCTCAAAGCTCATCTACACTAACTCCAGCGACCTGTACTCGCTCGAATACAGCAGCTACCGCAGTACCATCGCGGAGTATGACGCGGCTTTAAGAGAGCTTGCGGGCAGTATAAACGGTGCCTGCATCATAAAGCACGAGGTGCTTGACAACGGGCTCGTCAGAGTCACTTACGACAACGGCGCTGCTGTCTATGTAAACTACACTGAGTCGGAGCTCAGCGCAGACGGTATTACCGTGAACGCTCTGTCCTATGCAGTTAAGGAAGGAGTGTGACCATGGCTGAGACAACGAAAATGTCCCGCAAGGACAAAAAAGCGCTGAAAGAGCGCATGAAGCATCTCAAGTCCGGAAAGCTCGAACGGCGCTACGCGAGAATGGGCTACATCTTCATGATCCCGTGGTTCATAGGCGCGGCGGTGTTCCTCGCCTATCCTCTCGGAAGCTCGTTCTGGTACGCTCTCAACAATATCCGCATCACTCCTCTCGGACGAATATTCTCCTTTGTGGGTCAGGGAAACTTCACACAGATCCTCATTCAGGATCCCGACTTCATGATCTACCTTGTGGATTATCTCACATCTACGATAATCTCTACGCCGATCATAGTCGTGTTCGCACTTATCATAGCGATGATGCTGAACATGAAGATAAAAGGCAAAGGCTTCTTCCGTCTGATTTTCTTCCTGCCGGTAATAATCGTAAGCGGACCGATACTCGGAATGCTCACGGCGGAAGGCGCGGGAAGCATCTCCGCTATCGACACCCAGTCCCTTACCTCCGCTATAAGCAGCGTGCTCCCGGATATTATCGCAAAGCCCATATCCGACGTGTTCAACAACATGATAACGACGCTGTGGTACTCGGGTGTGCAGATACTCATATTCCTGTCCGGACTTCAGAAGATCGACAAGTCCATGTATGAAGCGGCGAAGATAGACGGCGGTTCGGCATGGGAATGCTTCTGGAAGATAACGCTCCCGAACCTTAAATCCATGATCCTGCTGAACACGATATACACTATCGTCTTCATCTCCAACAACAGCGAAAACCCGATCATAGTGCTTATCGAAGAGTCCATGTTCTCCGGTACGAAGGAGAAAGGCTACGGCTACGCGTCGGCAATGGCGTGGCTGTACTCGGTAGTGGTGCTCATACTCGTCGGCCTGTTCGCACTCCTGCTCGCGACCCGCAAGGATCAGTACGAGAAGCAGGTAAAACGTGCAATAAAGGCGAGAAAGAAAGAGGCAAGAAATAAGAAGAAGATAGAAAGGAGGAACCGCCGCAATGCCAAGAAGATCGAACGCCAGCGCGCAGCCGGCAAGATCACCACGCACACCACGGACAGAAGCGACTACTAAGCCGTGGTATGAGCGCATAACAAAGGATAAGATAAGGCGGTTCATGCTCGGAAGCAAGGACCGGGAAGGCTTTCTCAAACAGTTCCTTGTGTACGCGCTCCTTATCTGCATAGGCTTTATCTACGTCTATCCAATACTTCACATGGTTTCAAGCAGCCTCATGACCCTCGACGATCTTCTTGACTCGTCGATAAAGTGGCTGCCGAGTTCGTTCAACCTGTCGAACTTTGAGCAGGCGGCAAAGAGCATGGATTTCTGGAACGCGCTCTGGCAGAGCATAGTCATAGCCGGCGTTCCCACCATTTGCAACCTTATTTCCTGCTCGGTAACGGGCTACGCGCTTGCAAGATTCGACTTCAGGGGCAAGAAGATAGTAATGGGCATCATAATCCTGAGCTTCGTTCTCCCGAGCCAGATCACCATGATCCCCACCTACGTTCTTTACTCGAAGCTCGGTATCCTCAACACCGTATGGGCGTTCATACTGCCGGCGCTGTTCGGTCAGGGCTTCAAGGCTCCGATATTCATACTGATATTCTGGCAGTTCTTCCGCCAGATACCGAAAGCGCTCATAGAAGCTGCAAGAATAGACGGCGCGGGGCATTTCAAGTCCTTCTTCAAGGTGGCGCTCCCCAGCGCGACCCCCGCCTTCATCACCGTGGCGCTGTTCTCGTTCGTGTGGTACTGGAATGAGTCGTACCTCACGGAGCTGTACATTCACGGTGTTTACGGCCAGTCCGAGTGGACTACGCTCGTCGTCCAGCTCGACAACTTCGCCGCAAACTATTCGAGCTACGCCCAGACTGCCACCAACGCAGCCACCAACCTTAACGAATCCATCAACATGGCAGGAACGCTCCTTAGTATCCTGCCACTCACAATACTTTACTTCGTGCTCCAGAGACACTTCGTCGAGAGCATAGACAGAACCGGTATCACCGGCGAGTGATGCCGCAGGAGCAAACACGTTATTTTGCAGGCACGACCGCCTGCGGAAATATATTAATTCGGAGGACAATATGAAGAAAAGAATACTACCCCTATTACTTGCAGGCTGTCTTGCAGTCGGTTCCCTTGCGGGATGCGGCGGCGATACGGCTGCGAACACCGGAAGCGCCGGTAATGCCGGCGGAGAAAGTGCGGGCGGAAGCGCCGGCGGAGCCACTACCGTCACCAACGACTTCGATCTCGTTACCGTTGACGGAAGCACTCACCAGTATAAGAAGTACAAGGATATGACGTCCGAGAACATCACCCTCACCTACTTCCACTTTGACCAGGACGAGACTGTCCAGCTCCTTGCGAAGCGCTTCATGGAGATCTACCCCAACATCACCGTTAATGTGCAGTACGAGAACGTTGCTACATACAACACGACACTCTCCACCCTCGTGAGCAACTCCCAGGCTCCCGATGTGATAATGCATTCGGACTGTGACTACGCGCTCTCGAATATGCTGCTCGCGGACGTTTCCTCGTTCTGGAACACCGACGATGAGACGAAGGGGCTGGCTGATACCGTCAATTCCGCAGGCCTCGGCACTTACCACCTTGAGGGCGGCCAGCGCTACAGCGTTCCCGTCAAGTTCTTCCCCGGCGCTATGTTCATAGACCGCAACGTTCTTGAAACACTCAACCTCAAGGTTCCCACCCAGAACTGGACATGGTCCGAGATGATCCAGCTCATCAAGGACGCTACCGTGCTCAATTCCCCCGACGGAATGGCATATTACGGTCTCGGTTACTACAACCGTCTCGACTCTTACTACGGTATTGCCGCAAGACAGGATATAATAGGCGAGTTCGGCTTTACCGGCAAGCATTTCGACCTTAGCGAATGGGCTATAGGCGAACAGGAGTTCTCCAACCTGAAGCTCGGCGGCTATATAGCTCCCACCACCGAGACACAGGCTATGGAAGACTGGTGCGGCGACTGGGAAGGCTGGGCAGGCAACACCGGTCACGCGGCTATCTTCTCCGAAGCTTTCTGGACATTCCAGAACACATGGAACACCCCCGCTTACCATGAGAGCTACAATCTCGATATAGTTCCTTATGTTATCCCTGCGGTATCCTCTGCCGATGCGGGCGCAGACCACCACTCCATTGCGACTATCGACTACGGCGGCATCACCACTTCCTGCAAGCACCCGCGTGAAGCTTACGAGCTCCTCAAGTTCATGTCCTTCGGCGTTGACGGCTGGTACACACGCTGTGAGATCTACAGTGACGAGAGCATCGTGAACGCGCTCGGAACTGCGCTCAAGTATGACGTTATGCCGGTGCCGATCACAAAGGATCAGGGTGTATGGGACGAGTACATCAAGGTATTCTGCGCAGGTATGGACGATGAGCACGTTCAGCTTTGGAAGGACTACTTTGCTTCCTGTATGCAGCCTATCTCCTTCGGCTGGACGAATATTGCAGGCTACTGGAACTTCTGTGACGAGTATTTCAACGCTATCGGCATTCACGACCTCGTTGACAACGGTACCGCCCAGGCTGCGGACTACGTTGAGGAAGCCAACAGAAAGGCAGACTACTACCACGCACAGGCTATGATCGACTACTTCGGACCCACAGGCTACAACGTGCTGAGCGAATCCGAAATAGAGACCTACAACAAGATGATCGCAGACAATCAGTAAGTCTGTGACAATAAATCATGCAGTTCATTCCCCGTATGGGGAGATCTGAAAGGAGTTTTTACCAATGAAGAAGAAACTTTCATTCGCGCTTGCATTTGCTATGGTACTGTCACTTGCAGCCTGTGGAAACAACAGCGCGGCGTCCACCACAACAGCGGCTGAGACAACGGCTGCCGCGGCTGAGACCACAACAACAGCGGCTGCTGCGGAAGAGACCACCGAAGCCGCAGAAGAGACTGCTGCACCCGTAGAAGCTGAGCCTGTTCCGGACAGCTCGCTCCTGCACCTCGATTTCGAGACGACAGACGGAATTACCGCTGTTGAGCAGACCGAAAATGTCGGCGCTCTTACCGGTGCAAACCTCGGTATCCAGGATTCCGCTCACCCGATCCTTATCGCAGAGGGTCAGGGCGCAGTGGGCAACGCTCTTTACCTCGACGGCAAGTACGGTGTTGACTTCACTATGCCCGAGATTGCGGACGACAGCTACACCATTTCGTTCTGGTACAACGCAGACCGTGTTTCGACATACGGACCTGTTGTACAGATGGGACGCAACATCGGTATGTCCAACGCGGACGCTACCGTAACATGGCTCAACATCACAAAGACCACATGGGGCGCTAACAGCGCGGATATCTTCCCGGTAGCATGGAACCGCAACTCCTCTATCGGCACGGAAGTGAGCGCAGACGGCGTCTGGCCGTGGATCTACGCTATGGACGATATGGAGCACGGCAAGCGTGAATGGTGCCTGATAACAATAGTTTCGGACGGCAGCCGTTATGTTGCAGACGACGGCATGGAGAGAGTCGGAACGAAGTTCTATCTTAACGGCGAGCTCAAGTGGGAAGCAAACGCAGAGAATATGTATTACCAGGGTCTTTCTCCCGAGATCTTCAAGGGCGAAGGACTTGAAGGCCACATCGGTATCAACTACTGGGATACGGTATTCAAGGGCTTTATCGACGAACTGTATGTATTCGACGATGTACTCACAGACGGTCAGGTAAAGGGTCTCTTTGAAATGGGCAACCCGCCCGAGAAGCCCGAAGCTCCCGAGTATGACGGCGGCGCTGCTGAAGAAGAAGCGGCAGAACCCGAGCCTCTGCCGGCTGCACCCGTTGACGCTGCTGCAATCGACGTACTTGGTACACCCGAGCGCGTTCTCGGCTTCTGGAGCGACACAACGGACGGCTTCGAGCTCAAGGACGGCACAACAATGACCATCACGCTCAACAACTATTCCGACGGCGTGAACAACTGGGACAACTTCGTTACCGCGTTCACCAACACTGCCGTTACCACAGACAAGGTAGCAAGTGCTGACAACTACGAAGGCTATGCGGAATACGGCGTTCTCCGTGCAGACGCATACGGCTGGGGCTATCCCGACGGTGCCGCAACATTCGGCTGCTCTTGGGGCGATGACTGGGCAGGCTGGCTCAAGCTCATGACAAACGCGAATGTTGTAATGAACATCATGCGTGACGGCGCAGACGCATACATCGACTACACCTTCAAGGGCGCAGACGGCACAGAGATGACCGAAACAGCTGTCCTCAAGGGTGCGTGGGCTGCAGAAGACGCGGTTTACGTTCACATCACAGGTGAAGCTGCATACATCGAGCTTCTCAGCGTTGTATAAGATCGTTATTCCGAGTGAAGTGCGGAGCTCTTATGAGCTCCCGCATTTCCAAAGGCAGGCGGTACACACCTGCTTTTGGAAATGTGAAAGCGAAGCTTCACAAAACCTGCACGAAAGGAAATTTCGGTATGAGTGAAAAGCTTATATTCAATAAAACATGGATTCCACAGCGCGCCGACCCTTATGTTTACCGCCATACGGACGGAAGTTACTACTTCACCGCGTCGGTGCCGGCTTACGACAGGATAGTGCTCCGCCGGTCGGACACTCTCGGCGGACTTGCCGGGGCGGAGGAAAAGACGATCTGGCTCTGTCACGAGTCCGGACCTATGAGCAAGCATATCTGGGCGCCGGAGCTGCACCACATCTTCGGGAACTGGTATATCCACTTCGCGGGCGGCGAGAGGGACGACCCGTGGAAGATACGCCCGTATGTACTTGAGTGCAGGGACGAGGATCCGATGACGGGAAACTGGACAGAGCTCGGTATAATGCAGGCTCACCCCGACGACGAGTTCTCTTTCAGGGCTTTCTCGCTGGATATGACCGTCTTTGAGAACGGCGGCGCGACCTACTGTGTCTGGGCGGAAAAGGTCGGGGTAGGGAGACAGATCTCAAATCTGTATATCGCGCGCATGAAGGACGCGCACACCCTCGATACGGTGCAGGTGCTTCTCACGACACCCGATTACGACTGGGAGAGACACGGCTTCTGGGTGAACGAGGGACCGGCGGTGATAAAGCACGGAGGTAAGATCTTCCTCACATATTCCGCAAGCGATACGGGCGTGAACTACTGCATGGGAATGCTCACGGCGGAGGAAGGCTCTGATCTGCTGGATCCGCTTAGCTGGCGGAAAGAAAGAATGCCGGTGCTGGCGACGGACTGGGACAAGGGCATATACGGTCCCGGTCACAACTCCTTCACCAAGGACGCGGACGGAAACGATATCCTCGTATTCCACGCGAGAACGGAGTCCGAGATAGAGGGCGATCCTCTATATAATCCCAATCGTCACGCTATGCTCATGCCGGTGGTATGGAAAGATAACAGACCGGTGTTTGGTTTCGATAATAATTAACATTCAGGAGGGTCATCATGGCAAGTCTGTCTTTGAAACATATTTACAAGATCTATCCCAACGGCTTTGAGGCGGTAAAGGATTTCAACCTCGAAGTTGAGGACAGGGAATTCATTATCTTCGTAGGTCCGTCCGGCTGCGGAAAATCCACGACGCTCAGAATGATAGCGGGACTGGAGGATATCTCCGACGGCGAATTCATGATCGACGGAAAGATCATGAACGACGTTGAGCCGAAGGATCGCGATATCGCAATGGTATTCCAGAACTACGCGCTCTATCCCCATATGTCGGTAAAGGACAACATGGCGTTCGGCTTAAAGCTCCGCAAGACGCCCAAGCACGAGATAAACAAGAAGGTAAAGGACGCGTCGATCATACTCGACCTTGCGGATCTCCTCGAACGCAAGCCCGCGGCTCTTTCCGGCGGTCAGCGCCAGCGTGTGGCAATGGGGCGTGCGATAGTGCGTGAGCCGAAGGTATTCCTCATGGACGAGCCGCTCTCGAACCTTGACGCAAAGCTTCGTGTGCAGATGCGCGCAGAGATCTCGGCGCTGCACCAGCGTCTCGGCGCAACGATAATCTACGTTACCCATGACCAGACCGAGGCTATGACTCTCGGCACCCGTATCGTCGTTATGAAAGACGGTATCGTTCAGCAGGTAGCTACTCCCCGTGAGCTCTACAACAACCCCGTGAACCTGTTTGTTGCAGGCTTCATAGGTTCTCCGCAGATGAACTTCGTGAACGCCGAGTGCAGAGCGCAGGATAACGACGTGTATCTCGATTTCGACCGCTTCAGCATCAAGCTTCCCGGAAAGCAGGCTGCTGCTCTCAAAGAAAAGGAATATATCGGCAAGAAGGTCATAATGGGTATCCGCCCCGAGCGTATATTCGAGAGCGAAATGGAGCTTGCGGTACACCCCGAGACACAGATCGAGGTGAAGATAAACGGCTACGAGCTGCTTGGCTCCGAGGTGCTGCTGTACTTCAATCTGCTCAACGAGAAGCCCGACGATGTTCAGCGTCAGTTCTCCGACGATGCATACGCGAACGTAAAGAAAGTCCAGTGGACGGCGAAGGTGGACGCAAACACCACAGCCCGCTACGGAAGCACAATAACCGTCGCCCTCGACCCGAACCGTATCCATATCTTCGATAAGGATACCGAACAGGCGATAGTGAACTGAAATAACGATCAGAACTGCCGGAGCAGCAAGCATTTTGCTGCTTCGGCAGTCTTTTTGTAATCCGAAAACCCCCGGCTGTGCCGGGGGTTCAAAAGAGCTTTAGCGTTGAACAAAAACCTCCAACGTGGTAAAATAGAAATGCGGTCTGGCAATTGCATTAACCCACGAAGGAGGCATGTCAAGTGAATGACAATAATAGTTTAGCACATACAACTTGGAATTGCAAGTACCATATAGTATTTGCACCAAAATATAGGCGAAAAATACTGTTAAATCAAAATAGAGCAGAAATGG
>JAGBMA010000060.1 GCA_017635095.1 Ruminiclostridium sp.
TTCAAAAGCTTGGATTCCTTCTGAGATAACTCCGATACGGTGTCTTTGTATTTTAAGTCATTGGGAGCCGGATACTCACATGGGGTTATCTCGCCCCAGTATAATTGTTCAATTATAGACTTCATTGTAGTTTTCCTCCGTTATCATAGTTTTACAAACCCATGTTGCCGCAACTTGTCTGTTGATAGCGTTCAGGAAAACTTCTTAATGGGAGTTTAACGGGAGAGAGAAAAGCCTTTTTTTACAAAAAAAGGTTTTCTCTCTCCCCCGCGGGGCGTGGGGCAGAGCCCCACACGCGCTTATTCTTTCTTCTTGTTCTGAGCTGCGAGGAGGTCGCGGATCTCTGTGAGGAGAACTTCTTCCTTGGTGGGCTCCGGCGGGGGTGCAGCAGCCTCTTCTTCTTCCTGCTTCTTCTTTCCGAGGGACATGAGCTTGTTGATACCCTTCATAAGTAAGAAGATGATGAGAGCCATTATGAGGAAGTTGATGACTGTGGTGAGGAAATCGCCGTAGTCAAGAGAGAGCGCCTTTACCTGATCGGGGTCGAGACCTTCATAGTTTACCCACGGGAGCTGGATCATACCTGCTATCTCTGCGCCGCCGATAGAGGAGATAAGAGGATTGATGAAGTCACCGGTAAGAGCGGTAACGATACCGGAGAAAGCGCCGCCTATGAGAACGCCGACTGCCATATCCATTACATTACCCTTGAGGGCAAATTCCTTGAATTCCTTTAAGAATCCCTTGCCTTTTTCCGCAGCCTTAGCTGCAGCCTGTTTTGCCTTTTCGTCTGCCATATTCAATTATCCTTTCCTTTATATATGTTTATTGCAGCATTCACTTGCGTAAATGCAAAAAGCCTTTTTAATCCGTGAAGCCGAATGCGAGTACGCCGAAATACTCCTTCTCGCCGTCACCCTTCATCTTCACCTCTACCCTGTGCGGCTTTGTCCCGTCGCCGCGCATCACGAGCTGTGGTACGGGGTTGCTCCAGCCGTCCTTTCTGTTGCTCACGACCTCGGTCTTTAGCTCGCCGTCAACGTACACCTCCGCAGTTCCGAAATGTTTGTTGTTATTGGCGTGATATACGATGAACAGGTCGTCGAAATCCATGTCGAACACGATCGGCTCGTTCTCTCCGCCTTTTCTCGTCCATGCGTCCTGAAATCCCGCGACGCCCGTGTTCCTGCTGAAATCGCCGGCGGAAACGGGTTCGAGGGTCGAAGCGTCTGTGAGATGCATATTCACGAAACTGTCGCCGTAAAGCGGTGGTATATCGTAAGCGAAGTCATACTCGCCTACCCCTGTGTCGGAGCCTATACCCTTGTCCTCAAGAAGGTCAAACATATGCCCGACAGCTTCCGCAACGAACTTGCTGCCTTCGGGGTTGGGGTGAGCCTCGTCGTTGGAGTAGTCCTCCCATGTCATATATCCGTCCTCAAAAGCCTTCGTAAGCGCATCATTCATGCTTACCATGGGGAGCCCGTAAAGCTCGCCTACCGCGCTCTGCCAGTTCTGACAGCTATAACCGTCCTTCGTGCGCATAAACACGAGCGCAACAGCGGGTGCCGAATCGAGGTCAAGCATTCTGCGGACAAGGCTTTCATAGGCTTCCTTGGTTACCGCGCTGCCGTCGTCGTTGACTGCAAATTCGATGAATACGATATCCGGGTCGCCGTAGGGAGCTATGACATCGCGTTCTGCGCGTATGAGCCCGAGAGTCGAGGGAGTGCCGCTGAGTCCGGCATTGACGTAGTTTATTTTTGCATCGGGATATTTCTCCGAGAGCTGCTTGTGAGTGAGGTAAGCCCAGCACTGATCCGGCAGGAGGGTATATCCCTCGGTAATGGAGCCGCCTATGTAGGCAACTGTGATCTCCTCGCCGTTTGACGCCTTTGCGAATGCTTTGCGGAAGCGTTCGGCGTTCCAGTCGGGGTATGAGCTGCAGGCACAGCTTATGTACACATCACGTTCGACCTGTTCAAGGATCTCTTCTGTGCTCTGTTCGATATACTCCGACAGCCGGGTCTCGACAGAAGCCTGTGCGGAAGCCGCTTCGGACTGTCCGGGAGCAGCGGGCGCGCCGGAACAGGAGCAGACAAGCACGGAAACTGCACCCAAAAGACCGGTAAGCGACGAGATACGTCTTTTCATAACATCACCTCTTATAATTATACATAATTCCCCCGAAAAGTCAAGAGGTTTTGCGGCACATAAAGCGCCGGAACAGGAAAAGAATTATCACCGGCGGCGCTGTCCGGAATAAAATGTAAAGAACGGGATAGAACTGAATAAAACCCGTCGCACTGGTAAAAATACAGACAGGAAAAAAATCCGAGGAAGGACGGTAATAAATATGACAATAAAACGAGGAGAAATATACTATGCCGATCTTAGCCCGGTGGTGGGCTCGGAGCAGGGCGGAGTTCGTCCGGTTCTTATCGTGCAGAACGACGTCGGCAACCGCCACAGCCCCACTGTCATCGCCGCGGCGATCACGAGCCAGCGTGAAAAAACAAAACTTCCGACACATATCTCGCTGGACGCTGTGAACTGTGGGCTCGCCAAGGACTCGGTCGTGCTTCTCGAACAGGTCCGTACATTAGACAAAAAGCGGCTCAAAGAACGTATGGGCGAACTTGACAGCACCGATATGCACCGCGTTGACGGAGCATTGTCCGTAAGCTTCGGGCTCACCGCTCAAGGGTAACGCACAGGCGCTTTCCGGAATGTTTTCTTTTCCGGAGAGCGCTTTTGTTTGTCATAATGCAAAAAATCCACGGCGCAAATTAGTAAAATATTGGTCTTGACTTTTCAGGGAAAATGGTATATTATAAATAGGTATATTTTTTGTAAATATAATGTAAAATCGGGAGGCAGAATATGGATAATTCCGTTACATCTATAATCGAAATGGACAAAAAGGCGCGGGCTGTCTCCGAAGAGGCGGAAAAGAAGGCCGAAGCTATACTCGCGGACGCAAAGAAAAAGAAGGAAAGCCTTGCAAAAGAAAACGCGGACAAGCTCGCCGCAGAGGCCGACAAGCGTTTCGCGGAGCTCAGAGCCGCTTCCGACAAGGAAATAGCCGCCGCAGAGAAAAGCGCCGAAGAAAAATGCAGCATACTCGACGAGAAAATGTCCGCGGGAAAAGCCGCATGGAAAAAAGAGATCACGGAGCGTATCCTGAGCTTTGACCGCTGATACGCAAAAAATAAAGGCTATACCGCAGGAGGTGAGACAATGGCAAATAACGCAGTCGCCGCAAAGGCGCGGGCAGTGTACGGAAGTATGCTTTCAAAGGACGATTATAACGTTCTTACCCATAAGGGAACTATACCCGCGGCCGTTGCTTACCTCAAAACAAAACCGCTCTATGCGGGCGCTTTCGCGGATACCGATGAGGCTGCCATACACAGAGAACAGGCGGAAGCCCTCATAAACAAGAACGTTTTCGATAACTACTTACGGGTCTGCAGATTCGCTTCCGGCGATAAAAAAGGCATCATGAGCTTCTATATCCGCCGTCTTGAGTGCGAACAGCTCATAAAAGCCATAGTCGCCATAACTTCCGACGAACAGGAAGGATTCGTCGTTTCTCTCCCGGAATATGCAGCCGAAAAGTTCAGCTTTGACGCACTGAAGCTCGCGTCGGCAAAAACTCTCTCTTCCGCTGTTTCCGCAATTGAGGGAACGATATACTACCGTCATCTTTACCCGCTTATGACCGCGGCAGACCCCGACGTTGACAGGATACTCACCACTGTAACGGTCTGCTACATAAAATGGGCGTTCGGACAGATAGACAAGACCGAAAAAGGCAAGAGCCGCACCGCGCTCAAGGATTTCTTCCTGCGCAAGAACGATGCGGACAACCTGCTCATGTGCCTGAGACTTAAAAGTTTCGGTATCGGGAACGACCGTATCCGTGAGCTTCTTATCCCGTATCACAAGCGGATCCGCCCGGCCGAGATAGATAACGCTCTGAAACTGAGCGACCCGGTGCCCGTACTGAGGGATATGTTTATCCGGGAACGTCTAATCGCCGAAGAGATCTCCGATATCCCGGAGATAAACGTGAATGCGGCCGACAGACGGTTTTTCAGACACCGGCTCGCGGTCTGCACCAACGAGACCGAAGCACTCTATGCGCTCACTATGCTGCTGGCGGCGGAAAGCACCGATCTGTGCAGGATAATCGAGGGCCTCAGGTACGGGCTCGCTCCGGAGGAGATCGAAAAGTATCTTACGATATGATATGAACGTGCGTGCCGGGAAAAACGCGGCCGCACGATAATAGGGTACCTCTAAAAACCGCTTTGAAAAGAGAAAATGAGATAGCTGCGTCGGATACAAGGAAAGCCGACGAAGCCGGGCTGGCGCCCGGTTAGGAGGTTTGACGCAGTAGACGGCGTGGATAGCTCTTTTTCTCTCAA
>JAGBMA010000061.1 GCA_017635095.1 Ruminiclostridium sp.
AGCTTTGCTATACCCTTTTTCAGCTTAAAATGTATGGTTTCAGGCTTCATTTACACGTTTTTGTTTCCAAAATCCACTCTATTCTTAATATTTAATATCATTATTTCATGGTGACCTGCACTTAATTATTCATTTGACCTTCTAAAAAAAACGCTCATAGGCTCTAACGAGTTAAAACAGGCGGTGGAAATCTTTAAAAATCTTTTGAAGGACCAACATGAAAAGAAATACAAAGGTATTGCCGACGCATATGTGAGCCAACTTCTGGAGAACGGTTCTATAACATTATCGATAAGGAGGTGAGGACATGTCCGACAAGGACATAAGATTGTTCATTCCGCTGGGGCGAAACCACGCTATCTCCTGCCGCCGCCTTGCCGAAAAAATGGGAATTTCAGAGCGAGACGTGCAAGCTGCCGTGTTGCAGGCGCGCTCAGAGGGTTATCCGATTTGCTCAACACCAAGCGACGGCTACTATATGCCGGTTTCTGTCGAGGAAGCTCTTGCGTATTTCTATGCACAAAGCAAGCGCCTACGCAGCGGCAATATTGCACTAAACGCCGTCAGACGCTATGTTTCACAAGAAGCAACTCGTGATCAATGGAACGAGCTTGAGCGCATTGAGCGCGAGCTTTCAGGCAACGAAAAAACCGCCTATGGTGCTGGAACCACCACAGACGGCATACGAGACTAATTCAAATCGACAAATCTGACTTTGCCCCGCAACCATTATACAATATTGCGGGGTATTTGTCAACACTTTTTGGAGGTAAATAATGGAGAAGTGTACCAAAATCCCGCGTATGGAAGATATGAAAACCGCCGCCGCGCTTTTCGGGCTGTCATATTATGCCACCCGTCAGCTTGTCCTTTCGGGAAAAGTTCCCGCTATCCGTCTCGGAGCCGAGGGCTCGCGCGGGAAGATACTTGTGAATTGTGACGCGCTCTCAACATTTTTGAGCACATCAAAAATCAACTCCGAGGATAAGCCTGCAGTTATCAACGGAATAAGGGTCCAGCACTAACGAAACGGGGAAAGCTCAAAAACGCGGCGAAAAATTGCCGCTTGACGGGCTTGTATTGGGGTATAACTATTCCCCCATATCCTCTTTCTTCATTTTCATTTAATTTACTAATAGTATAATGAAATATATTCGAGAAAAAAAGACCCGCTTTGGTGCGGGCTTCCTCGACGTTGATCTATATGAGAACGATGACAGCTACTTCCCGCCGTTCAAGCGTGCAAAGCGGAAGAAAGTCACTCCCCCGCACATTATCGCGGCAAATGAGCGGCACTCCCGAGATCAGCTCCGAAGGCTCATAATGCACAATTTTTCGGCGGGTGACTACTACCTGACCCCGACGTATGCCGGAAAGCCGCCGACTTTGGAAGAGGCACAGCGCCAGCTCGTGAACTTCATCAACCGCTTGAAACGGCTATACACAAAGCACGGGAGCGAACTGAAAGCGATTTATGTCACCGAGGGCGGCAGACCAAAAGGCAACGGGGACTGCACGCGCGTGCATCATCATGTTGTTATAAATAGCGGGGTTCCACGTGACGATATAGAGCGCTGCTGGCAGGGGCGGCAGGACAAGAAAGCAGAAACGCGTCGCGGGTACTGCAACACAGCAGAAATCTACACCGAGGACGGGGAGCGCGGCTGTGAACGTATTGCAGAGTATATGGCAAAATCCCGCACAAAGGCTGCAGGTAAAGGCATGCACCGCTGGAACGCAACGCGGAACATCAAGAGACCTGTCGAAACGATCATAGATAACAAATTTAGCCGCAAGCGCACCGACGAACTGCTTGATCTTGTCCGTGTACGTCAGGCGGTAAAGAATGAGCAGAATGGACAGCTCCGTAGGCTGCTTGAAAAACGGTATGATCGCGAATGTGTCGATGTTCAGACAATTATAAACCCCGTGACCGGCAGAATTTATATATCCGCGCGATTCCGACGAAAGGAAGAACCCCCCGCCGCTGATTTGCGGCAGCAGTATCAAAAACAAAAAAGCAGCAACACGAGATATTTTCCCGTATTGTCGCTTTGACAGACATTTTTCCGGCATCTGTTATTGATATAATTATACCACAAAAGGAGCGGTTTGTCAATGACCAATGAGCATATAGCGGCACTTATCGGCGAAGGCGGAAACGATGAGCTTTTACCGCTCCTGTGGGAGAAAATGCTGCGCTTTTACCGCATGGCTGCGCAGAAATATGAACGGCTGCACTCGGTCAGATGTGCACAGTGCGGTGTTACATACGAGGATATATTACAGGAAAGCTATTTTGCTATGCTTGACAGCATAAAGGCATACAATGAACGAACTCCGGAGCAAGCAGCACTTCGTTTTATATCGTTCTGTGGCTTTCCGTTTAGGACCCGTGCTTCCGCGCTTATCGGTATGAGAACGAAAGCAGGACAAGCCTGTTTTTTTCTGGCTTATTCTGTTCTTGCATCTCCTTGCGTCCTTCCAGTCTTCCCGTTGCATATCCTAACACACACTGTTGATCATGGAACGATAGCTGACGGAAAATTCGTAAAATCTCATATTCCGATAGAGTTCCCATTTTACACCTGCCTTTTATATTTCTGTCGAGCGGCACTCTCTCCGGAGCGGATCAAGTGCCGTTATGATCGATCTTTATATTGCTATTGCGATATTCATTCCGTAGTTCAGGCCGTACTCGTGACCGCCTGTAACCGCTTCAAAATGTGCTTTCACCGCCTTTCCCTTGTCGAGCAGGGGTGCGACTGCCGCCGCCAGCTCCCGCGGAAGGTAACCGATCTGAGCTGCGCCCTTGCCCCGTACCCCCGCTATCACCATAACGGCGTTGCTGTCATTGGCATTGGTACGCTCATGCACAAGCGAGATATTAACATCTGCCGCACTGTACCGGCGAAGCCTTGCGAGTAAGCCCTGCCTTATACCGTAGGTGACACCCGCCGCCTTTGTACGGATAGTGCGGAGCTTAACTGTGATCCACGCGCGGATCATAGCGGCACTTCTCGGAACGCCCTGCTTGACTAAATTGTTTGCTATGCACATAACTTTTGATCTGATGTTGTTTGTCATCTCATTTCCCCCTTGACATCTGCCGCGGCCTGTGGTACAATGAGAGAGAACAGCGGCGGGTTTTTCTCTCTGTCTGTTCGTGCTATAAAACGGTGGCGCTTTGGTCGGTGTACACCGTTTTATTTGTTTTTAAGCTGTTTTTTCAGCTTCTTGACTTTGCGCTTGAGCTTTTCGTTTTCGCGGATAAGCTCTTCAAGTCTTTTGGACTGCTCATTTGTCATTGGCTTCACATTCCTCACTTCCTTTCACATTCCCGCCGTGAGGTTTCCTTTCCTAACCTCTGTATATATTATAGCATACTAACGTTAGTATTTCAATTGGCAAGATGTACGAACTTGTGTTAGTATATTTGTGCACTTTAATACTTGTGTTAGTATTTATAATGTGATATAATAAAATGGGGAGAAGGTGATTGAATGACAAAAGCTTCGACTGCAAGTAAACGGAAGTATAACGAAAAAGCCTATGATCGTATAGCCTTGACTGTCAAAAAAGGAAAAGCTGACGAACTGAAAACTCATGCCCAACAGCACGGGGAAAGCCTGAACGGGTTTATCAATCGAGCGATAGCCGAGACCGTGGAGAGGGATAACGCGGGAAGCTCCGACGGGAGTGCTGCTCTTGATGATAAAGACGAAACATAATGTGAAGCGGCACTTTTGGCGGGATTTGCCCGTGTGATGCCCTCACAGGCTCTGTACGCGTCTTTTGAGCTTTCGGCGGAAAGATGTCGAATAAGGCAGAAAATCGCTTACAGGGCGGCTCTGCGTGCTTACAAAGGGGTAGCGCTTTTACTGGGCAAACGCAGCTTGATCATAGATGTCGTGAAGAGATAGCGGCGAATGGACTGCGATACAACTTGTAGCATTTGTGCAAAACCAACAGAAATGTTAAACAAATTTAACAAAAAACACAAAAATCAAAAAAGTTGTTGATTTTTTCGCAAAAGGTGTGTATAATAATATCAAGCACATAGGTGCTAACTATGAAAGTGTACCCTCAGTAGTAGTTGCTCCACCATAAGGAGTTTTACAAGGCTGCGGGTATTTCTATCAAGCGCAGAACTAAGTAATTTATAAAGTTAAGCGAAAAGGAGGGGTACAGCATGGCGACGAAAAGCATTTTGAAAGACGTGAGAATAAAAGACAAGAATTTGGGGAAATCGCTTGCGAACGCTTTGGAAAACGCTTGCTGCGATAGGATCAAGCCTGTTCAATTCCAGCGAACCCCCATTGAAGTAAAAAAAGAAGATATTAAAAAGCTGTTTGGAAAAAAAGACACATGACGGGTTTTCAAATCGTATCATTAAAAGACATGATAGAAGAGCTTGGAGAGAGCGAGGTAAAATCTCGCCTCTCTGCTTTTTATTGTCCATTAAACTTTGATATTGAGTACTTCTTGAAAAACAAAGCTATAGAATTTGCAAAGCAACAGATTGCACCCACAAGACTTGTTTTTGCATCTTATAAAGGCGACCTTGTACTCTGTGGATATTTTACTATTGCAACAAAGTCATTTGTCGTTTCCAAAAACAATGTGAGCTCAAATACTTTTAAACGTCTTAAAAAGTTTGGTACATACGATGAAGTCAGCAAAAAGTGTAGCATACCGGCTCCGTTGATTGCTCAGCTCGGAAAAAATTTTCAAAACGGGTACGATAAACTTATAAGCGGCGATGAATTACTTACACTCGCTTGTAATGAGGTTAAGAAAGTTCAATATATAATAGGCGGTAAAGTAGTATATATCGAATGCGAAGATAAATCGCGTCTTCTACAATTCTATGAGAGGAATGGATTCAAGTCGTTTGGTAAAAGGAACCTTGATAAAGATGAACGCGATAAGTTAGATGGAGAATATTTGGTTCAAATGTTAAAATATCTTGAAGACTAAGCATGTCAAGCGGCACTCTCTGATCTCCCGGAATAAGTGCTGCTTTTATATTGGATTTTGCACGCGCCTGCAAAAGTCACGCTGACGGTATCGCCCTTCTTTTGCAATTGTACGACGTATAAGATGCAGCTGATTTATATTCTCAAATTTTAGCAAGCACAGAAAGAATACGTATTCTTTCACATATATGCCCGAAATTTGCAATTTCAAGGGCATACGCGGTGCCAAATTGCCGCTGTTCGGAAAGGATCGTCACCGGCAGCGGCACTCCCTCGGAGAGCGCAAAGGACTTTTGATAGGAGCCCGCGAACTGTCAAAAGTACCTTTGCGTTAGTTCCGGCTGTATCAGGAATTATAGTGCCACTGTATATGCCTGTATTTTTTACGGGAACGGCGTTTTCTGCCTGTTCTTTGACTTGCGCGGTAAATGTTGCCGCTTTGACAGAAATTTGATTATAACCTCATTTCTGAATATGTGAAAACAAAGGATTTTCCTGCCTTTGGACTTGTCGCAAATTTGTCGCAAATTTGTCGCAAAAAGTTACGAAAAACCACGAAAAGCAACTTTTTGCCGCATCAACAAAAATCCTGTAAATCCGCATTATACAACGATTTGCTCAACGTTACGAAAAGCTGCAAAAACGAATTATTCACGTTCGCAACGCGGAGGTCAGGAGTTCGATCCTCCCCGGGTCCACCATAAAGAAACCGCTTAACAATCACCGTTAGGCGGTTTTTGATTTTGATGATCTAATTAAAAATTTGATCCCATTTTGGCGTTTTGTTCACAATTTGTTCACACCAAGATTCGCGAGCCCTTTATTTATCGCAGTTTGAGGCGATTTATCGTAATGAAGTGTATCTTTTGAGAGGCTGTTTTTGAATAATAAGTGTGAGCAGGCTTGCAAATCAGCGCCATTGTATTATACTATCTGTAAAATATATAAGCTGAAATCTCGTAAATAATAACGGCACGACAGACCGTTATGATCTGCCGTGCCGTTGTGTTATTATGCGATACTGCTGTTGATTCGGAGCTTTTTGGCTCTCTTTGCCGCCTTGTGCGGAGAAAGCGCCACATTGATAGCGTCTGCCGCCGCTGCGTTGGCTGACTGTATCGCGTGAACATATATATTACTTGTTGTTGAAACCGAAGCATGGCCTAATCTTGCGGACACGGTCTTGAGCGATATTCCGCACGCGATAAGGAGCGTAGCATGGGTGTGCCGCAGGGAGTGCAGCGAGATCTGCGGCAGATGGTTCTTCCGTATGAACTTATAGAACCAGCCCGAAAGTGTGTCCGGGCATATCGGAGAACCGTCAAGCCGTGTCACTATACGCTCACTGCCTATCCACTTGTCACCGAGCATTTCAGCCTGTTCCTCCTGCCATGTCCGATAGTCATGCAGTATGTCTATCAGATCGTCCGACAGGTTGATGACACGGCTGGAGCTGTATGTTTTCAGGCTGTCCGTGAATGTTCCCTTTTCCGGAATATACAGGGAATTGCGGTTTATTGACATTATCCGCTTGTCAAAATCAATATCCGACCATTCCAATCCGCAAACTTCACCCCGACGCAGTCCGGTATAGAGCATTATGTAGATCGCTATCGCGTATCTGTACGGCTCTTGCCCCAGAGCGTCCATTACTGCAGCGGCTCCGTCCTCGTCCAGATAGCGGCTCTCTTTATAGATTATTCTCGGCGGTTTGGCTCGTTCACACGGGTTTTCCGACAGAAATTCCCATTCTACGGCAGTTGAAAACATTGACGAGAGTATTACCTGATAATACTGTATAGTCCTGCTTGCAAGCCGCTTGCCTTCATTTACGCACTTGAACAGCCTGTCAATCGGCTTTCCGAGATAGTCCGCTATCTTCTGCGCGCTCTTATTGGAGATATTCCTGCCGTGTAATGCGCTTTCTACCACTGAATGGCATACCCCGGCAGCTTTGGCAAACTCCGGCTGCGTCATTCCCGAACTCCGGAAAAGTGATACAACCGTATCTCGCCCGATATACTTGGTATCATTACGAACGCCTTCTTCCGACAGACTGTTGTAGAATTCTGTCAGCTGATACGGTCTGATCGCTTTGAGCTTCATATTGCCGAATACCGGCATTATGCGCTTCATAAGCTCGTTGTATCGGCTGAGACTTGTCGCGCGGAGCTGTTTCTCGGCGTACTCTTTGAACCATTTCTCCGCGAAATCCCTGAAACGTATTCCGGAATCAATGACCTGACCGTTCAGACAGCGTTCCTCAAACTCTATGGCAGTCTTGTTTACCAGTCGCTCGATCTCCTTGGCGGGAGTGTTAGCAGGTGGTTTATAGGTCATAGACTTAAAGATCCGCTTACCGTTCCCGTCGAATCCGCAGGATACACGAATATTGTACCCATTGCCTCTTTTCGTGATATTGGTCAAATGAATAATTAAGTGCAGGTCACCATGAAATAATGATATTAAATATTAAGAATAAGAATAATAGCATATTTATCGCAAACTGTCAATATCATTCGTTGAGTAATCGCATCAATTAACGCACGCGTGCGTTAAGATTTATATTAAACACATCACAAACGCATCAAAAGTATTGACTTAACGCACGAATGATGATATAATAATATAAAATCTAACGCACGCGTGCGTTAGATGATGTGTTAAATGAGGTGTTAAAATGAATATCGGATTTAAAGAAGACCTTACAAACGAGTTCAAAAGCGATAAAAAGAAGCTTCCAGACTCAGATATAATTGATGCGGTCGAAGCCTTTGCTAACACCAACGGAGGTGACCTATATCTCGGCGTGGAGGACGACGGCGAGATCACGGGACTGCACAAGGAGCATACGGACGCAGTACAGCTTGCGGCGTTTATTGCAAACAAGACAGTGCCTCCTGTAACGGTTGATGTCGAAAAACGTGATGATAACACATATATAAAAATCAGCGTTCCGAAGTGCAGGAGCATTGTTGCTTCGTCATCCGGAAAAATACTCCGCCGCAGGATAAAAGCCGACGGGACACCGGAGAACGTCCCGCTGTATCCGCATGAGATACATTCAAGGCTGTCCGATCTCAGGCTGCTGGACTTTTCTGCTCAGTGCGTTCCCGATTCGGAATACAGTGATCTTGACGATACCGAACGTGAACGACTCCGTAATGTTATTCGTTCATACAACGGCGAAAAAGCATTGCTGGAGCTTGACAACGAGGAACTTGACAAGGCGCTCAGACTTGTTGACGATATAGACGGAAAGTTGAAACCGACATACACCGGAATGCTGCTCATAGGGCGTCCCGACAGGCTCAGACTTCGCATACCGACTGCCGAAGCGTCGTTTCAGGTCATGAACGGCACCAATGTTGTTATGAATGAATCAGTCAATCTTCCTATCCTGGCGGCATTTGAAAAGATCAGTACCTTTATGGACGCGAGAAACTCCGAAGAAGAGATAGAAATGGGCTTTTTCAGGATCTCCGTATCAGATTACAACAAACGCGCATTCAGAGAAGCTCTGGTAAACGCATTCTGCCACAGGGATTACACAATGCTCGGCAGCGTTCGTGTGCTGCTGGACGACAACGGCTTGACGATAAGCAATCCCGGCGGTTTTATCGAGGGTGTTACACTGGAAAACCTTCTTACAGTCGAACCACACGGACGCAACCTCGCGCTCGCAGACGCGCTGAAAAGAATAGGACTTGCAGAGCGCACCGGACGCGGCATTGACCGTATCTTTGAAGGTTCCCTTTTATATGGTAAACCTCTGCCCGATTATTCGGAATCCAACGATGTCATGGTAAGACTGTTTATTCCAAAGAGCCTGCCCGATCGCGATTTTACAAGGCTTATCTCCGAAGAACAGAACAGGCTTGGTCATGAGCTTCCCATAAATTCGCTTCTTGTCATGAACGAGCTGAAACGGAACCGCCGTGCAAGCATTGCTGAACTTTCGGATTCTACACATATCAGCGAATCCAAACTCAGGATCACTGTGGAAAATCTTGTCGAATCCGGTTTAATCGACGCTATCGGCAGCGGACGCAGCAGATACTATACCCTTAGTGCCGATGTTTACAAGCAATCCGACAACCTGACGGGATATGTCCGCCAGACAGGTATAGACAAGATACGGTATCCGGAGATGATATTGAAATTTGCTGAGACAAATAACGGTATTATTACAAGAAAGGACGCTGCCGACCTGCTTAGGTTGAATGTCCAGCAGGCTTACAGGATATTGAAGAAAATGGCAGATGAGGGTAAGCTGATACCGGAGGGAACAGGTAAGGGCGCTTGTTACCGTATAAAACTGTAATTGCTTAGGAATTGTTTCAATAGGTGCCTGTGATATATACCATTGAATTCGATTTATAAAACAACACAAAACCGCAGTTTTATTGAAAACTGCGGTTTTTACTATTAGTTCTTATATGATTTCAAGAATTGCAAGAACAATTCCGCCTTCTCCGGCGGAAGCTCACGGTAACTCTTTACAACTTCCTGCTCATTAGGCGAGAGGTAGAAAGCATCGCCGTTTTCGTTAAAGAACTCAGCCAGCGATATATCAAAAGGCGCGAGCATTCTGTAAAGAGTCTCTACTGTTGGTATCTTCGCACCTCTTTCGATATCGCGTATGTGGGTAGTGGATATACCGGATTCCTTTGACACCCGATAGGCGCTGATGTTTTTCTGTTTGCGAAGCTCCTGAAATCTTTTTCCTAAATCCATAATTACTTAACGCTCCTTTTACAGTATTATACCCTATACAGCTATAACTTAATAAGACATCTAAAATAGTTGACAATAATAAGTTATAGCTGTATATTTATAGAGCGATAATACTGTAACGGGGAAAGCTATATGAAAACTTGTTGTTTTACCGGTCATCGGATAATAAAAATAACCCCTGAACTAGTTCAGCGGCTTCGTGATGCTATTGTTGACGTTATCGGAAAGGGCGTTACTGAGTTCTATGACGGCGGTGCGATCGGTTTCGATATGCTGGCTGCCGAAACTGTCATGGAACTGAAAGCCGAATATCCGGATATTAAGCTGCACATGGTCCTGCCTTGTCCGTCAGACGAGCAGATCAAAGGCTGGAACAAGTCTCAGATCGCGCGATATGAGCAGATAATGCAAGCCGCCGACAGTGTGACTGTGGTTTCTGATCATTTTACCCGCGAATGCATGAAACAGCGCAACGAGCGTTTGGTCGAGCTTGCGGATTGCTGTATATGTTATTGCACTAATCCTAGAAGCGGGACAGGACAGACGGTGCGTATGGCGCGAGATAAAGGAATAGATGTCATAAACTTATCCGGGTAGTTTTCGCAAAACAGATCATTTTAAGAGCATGACAAAATATGTACAATAATACAGTTTATATTATACCACAAATTGTAGGAATTGTCAAACATCGGAGGATAAAATGTTGTCAAATATATATCTGCGTAAGGACGGTCGCTATGAGGCGCGAATTGCTTTAGGAAAGGATAATACAGGCAAAAGGCAGTATCGATCTGTTTACGGAAGAACGGCAGAGGAAACAGAGCAAAAGCTATTAGCAATAAGCACCCATGAGTATTCAATAACGAAAATTACCGTCAAAGAGATCACACTCGAATATATTGCGGCATTGAGGCCGCAGATAAAGGAGTCCACACTTGCGAACTACCGTATGAAAGCCGAAAAGCACATCATTCCCGCATTTGGCATGGAGAAATGCCATGACATGACCGCAAACATGGTTGCGGAGTTCATCAACCATAAGATACAACAGGGGTTATCGGCACGATATGTTGCCGATATTGTTGTTTTATTGAAAGGTATCTTTCGCTATGCAGCCCGGGTGCATAATATCAGGTATCCACTTGACGGCGTAAAAGCGCCGAAATGTAATAAAGCTGATGTCACGGTCTTGTCAAAGAGCGAGCAGACGCGGCTAATCTATATTGCAACAAATGATAATGACCTTCGTTCTCTCGGCGTTATAACAGCTATGTACACTGGTATGCGTATCGGGGAACTTTGCGCTCTGAAATGGGGCGATATTGACTTCGATAACGGAATTATCCGTGTTCGTCGCACATTACAGCGTATCCAGACTGCTGACGACAGCAAAAAGACAAAGATTGTGATAACAAAGCCAAAGAGTGCAAGTTTACACATATCCGAAACTCCTGTATAATGGTAAAATCAGCCATAAAAGGAGGAAAAGACGATGTATAATCATCTGACGCTGACGGACAGGTGTATGATCGAAAAATATCTGTCATTCGGATACAGTGTGACTGATAT
>JAGBMA010000062.1 GCA_017635095.1 Ruminiclostridium sp.
GGGTAAAGCTTCAGAAACTGAAACCGATCATAGGACACATTCAGTTGAAGGATTTACTTCCGAAGGCATTGAACAATGCCTATTCTGAACTTCTCAAGGCGGGAACATCAAAAAGCTACGTTCACGATCTACACGGGTTTATCAGAAATGTTATGGAGGTCGCGTACAAAGAGGGGATTGTTCCGAGAAATTATGCGGACGCTGCAATGCCGCCGAAGCGTAACAAGAACACGGTGGTTGCACTCACTGAGGACGAACTCAATTCATTTTACACCGCGCTTTTCTCGGACGAAAAGTATTATGTATATCAGGTGCTTTTCAGTCTGCTGCTTTCAATGGGTTGCCGTATCGGAGAGTTGTGTGCATTAAGCTGGGACGATATTGATTTCAATGAAAACTGCATACACATTCATAGGCATTTCGTTCACGACAAGACAGGTAGGCACGTTGAGGACGGGTGCAAGACCACGGCGGGAGAACGGTATCTGTATATGGACGACGGAATAATGAATATGCTGCTGGAATACCGTCAGAAGTGTCTCTTCGGAGCGATCAGAAACAGAGAATGGAACATCGACGAAAGAGCAGTCTTTTCCTCGACAAAGTATCCGGGTGAGTATCTCTCACCGAACACGGTACGCGAATGGATCAGAAACTTCACAAAGAAACACGGACTGCCGACATTCCACCCGCACCAGTTCAGACACACTTCGATCAGCTTGCAGTTGCAGGCAGGAATCAGTGTTCCGGACATCGCAAAGCGTGCAGGACACGCCCGCCCGGATGTAACGCTCGGAATTTACGCTCATACGCTCAGGAACAACGATAAGCATATAAGCGAAGTCGTAACGCAGGCTATCCCGCAGCTTCCGGTAGCAAAGGAAGCATAAACCGCCAAAAAAAGCTAAAAGTTGCCCACTTGTTGACCAAAATGAAAAAACGGTCATCAAGAGGGCGGCTGAATAGCTTGGTTATGCGGGATAGCAGGAAAATTTGGTTTTATTTTGGTCTTTATTTTTACAAAAAATGACTTTTGATTACATCAAATCAAAAAACAGTCATATTGCCAAACCCGCATTATATAAGGGATTGCGGCAATGGACTTGAAATTAGTTTAACATATAGGCTTAGTTCAAGTCCCGTCACCTCGACCACTCCAAAAGGCTTTGTTAAGCCAATCCTGCAAGATACTGCTTGGAGAGCTTCCGCAATGGTCTCAACTTCGGGTATTCGATAACGCTTGACTATGATAAACAGACTGTCGGCATAGAGATCAACCGTAATCTCGTACATACCAATGTGCCGGATATGCATATCTCGGTAAATGATCCGAAGATCGTAAAGCTGTTAAGTATGGGCAAGGCGGGGTTATGCGGTAGTCAGCATCAGTTATCGGAGAATCCCCGAAACCACTCTGTGGCATCAGATAAATGACTGTATGTCGGCACTCCGATACATAGACGAAAACCGCAGCAAACTGAATCTTATTCTCGACAAATGCTTCCTGACAGGAGATTCCGCCGGCGCCTTACTGTCATACTATATTGCTTCGATCAACGGCAGCAAGGAGCTTCAGAACGACTTCGGAATAGACGGATGCAGCGTTGATTTCAAGGCTATGGGTCTGATCTCCATTATGCTTGAGACCGACCGTCATGAACTTATGGATTTCATCACAACATATATTTCGGATGAAAATGACGAAGGAAAAACATATTTTCCGTACATTTTTGACGCTTCAGGTATGCTTGCAAAGGCGACACTGCCACCGGTTTATCTTGTAACCGGAGATGAAGATATGATACAGAATGAAACGATGAAATTTGACAGCCTTCTGAGCGAACACGGAGTAAAGCACGAATTGAAGAATTACCCCAAAGGCGATATCCACAGCCTGGATCACGTTTTCGCTACCAAAAATCCCGAATGTACGGAAAGTCAGGAAGCCATTGACCTTATGAGCGATCATTTCATGCGGAACAGTTAATTCAGATGCAGAGCGGAGCTGCTCGCTGTCAGCAAATAAAAAGAGCCGGGGCAGTTCTATAACCGTCCCGGCTTTATCATTGTAAGTATAACTATGGCTGAGAGCTTCTAAGACATGGCAGATTATTTCATACACTCATTTACCCAGGTTATGAAGTTTTCCGTGCTGTTTCCTGTGCGCTCAGCTTCGGTGTGTCCCGCACCCCATATCGTCTCAAAATCAACGCTCTCCACGCTGTCATAGTTTTCGAGTGCAAGCGCAAGGTTCATCTCGGTAGTGACAGCTGTATCACTCTGCGCGATTCCCGTTCTTATGCGCCAGTATTTTGCAACTGTGCTCGTTCCGTAACCCTCGGAGCTTTCAAGCAGGTAATAAAGCGGTGTGTACATCTGCAATCTCTGCTCTGCGGTATATCCGGCGCTGTCGGTCTTTGCAAGATCGGCGGCATAGCTTTCGGCATATTCACTTCCGAGGTCGGAAAGGATCTGTGCAAGTGTGCTGTCGAAATGTGCTCCGCTTCCGTCGCCGTAACCGAACAGAGTATTTTCACCCTGTCCTCCGTCAAGCTGATCGAAAGCACCGAGGTTCTTTGACGCGGATTTGAATGCCTTTACAAAGTCGGCAACACTTGAAATAGTCGCTGTATTGGTGTCCGCGTCATAAGTCACCCACTCTCCGTCAGCGTTCAGCGCATCGATGTAGTCCTGCGCTGTCTCATAGGTGCCGGAAAGGCTGATACCGCTTGATGTGGCATTGCGTGTGATGTTGTCAACATCTTCTATTGCCTTGTCTCCGTTTCCGCCCATATCTCCGGGCATTTCTCCGTCAGGCATACCTCCGCCGAAATCGCCGCCCGGCGCACCGTCAGGCTTCTCACCGCCGAAATCTCTGTCCGGACGCTGACCGCCACCATTCGGACCTGCACCGCCCATTCCACCGTGACCGCCGCCGGAGGAGCTGCTTGCATCATAAGGGAATGTAGTATCGGAAAGGAAGTTGTTGAGTGACTGCTCTATAACGCCTTTCAGATAGTCGTAATAGCTGCCGGACTGATAAGTTCCTTCGGAGGATTCTTCAAGAGTAAGGATATTTCCGTTCTCGTCCTTTATCTGTGCAGAATTGATATACTCCGCGAAAGCCGCCGCAAGCGCATCGGAGATAGCCTGTTCATCATCGGAGAGACCGCTTCTTGTAACTCCCATCATCCACTCATAAGCCTCATCTGCGCTGTCAAGATTTGTTATCGGGCACCAGTCCATAGAGCCGTAAACCGCATCGCTTACGCCCCGTACTGCCCCTATTGCTTCGAGGTAAGGGGTATAAAGCTCACTGTCTCCGGTCGCACCCATAAGCGCGGACTGCGCACCGCCGCCGCTCATTCCGAATGTGAATATACGCTCGGCACTTCCGGCTATAACATCATCACAATAGCGCACATAACGAACCGCCGCTTTCAGGTCTGTAACACCTGCGGGAGCGCCCGCGTCACGTCCCCGGCAGCCTGCGTGTACATACACAAAGCCCTCGCTCGTGTAGGTCTTTACGCTGCTTGAATAGTCGGTAAGCGCCGCCATTGCCGAATATCCGGGAGTGTTTATCGGCATTACTATAGGCGCAGTTTCAGCAGTGTAGCCGTTTATCGTGCCGTCGGAAAGCTCGCAGGTGTAAGTGCCGTCGCCGTTGTCTGTGGCTGTCATATACGCGCCGGGAACGAATACCGCAAGTGTTTCATAGCTTGTGTCCGCCGGAGTTTCACAGTAGGAGATGCCGATTTGATAGTAAACATCATCATCGGCGTTATACTGCCATTTTGTCATATCGAGCTTTTCAAGGTTTGTCACCGGCTGCACCTCCGCTGTCTGTTCCTCTGTTATCTCTGTTGCTGCCGCTGTAGTTGTTCCGGCAGTAGTTTCAGCTGTTTCCGACAATGCGGAGGTTGTTGTGGTTTCTGCGGCTGTTGTCGTTCCTGCTGTCTGGGTATTGCCGGAGCAGCCCGCCGCAAGGCAGATACACATTGCTATTATAGGTATAAGTGCTTTTCTCTGTTTCATAAGTGATACCTCCGATTCTTTTGTTTTTCTTATTATATCACTAAGAACTTAAAATGAAATTAAAGTAATGTGTTATTTTTTTGAAAGGCACTCATACATATTTTTCATACATTCCCGGATATCATCTATTCTGTTATCCTTTATAAGTGCTTCAAGACTGTTTTCATCATAGCACATTCTTCCTGATTCAAAAGCGGTAAGTATCGAATACAGATACGGAAAGGCTTTCCGCTGTTCGTCCGTAAAGGGGCGCAGACTTTCATATCCGTCAAGGAACGCGGATAATATCTTCCTCTCTCTTTCCGGTGAAGCTTCTTCCCTGTAATCCATAAGCGTTGCTTCAAATATCGCCTGCATTGCCGCGTCATAAAACAGCACATTGTCACCGCTGTTGTTGAAGTCGAACACGCCCAGCCTGCCGCCTGTTATATACAGGTTGCAGTCGCTTATATCGCCCTGAACAGCATACCTCGGCTCATTCCCGAACACAGCTGTTATTTCCATACAGAAGTCCCTTAATTCCTCAATTTCATCGTAGAGCACCGGGTCTATACCTCTGAGCTTGTCTTTGTTTTCTGTGAACACCGACAAGTCAAAAAGATCGTTTCTGTCGAGAGGGTCAAACATGGTCTTCATGCCGAGACGCAGGTTTTCACGCTCGGAGATATCGTGCATTTTCGCAAGAAGTTCGCCGGTCATGCGTGCAGTCTCCTCGTCAACGGCTTTCACCTCGCCCTCGCAGAAGTCCTCCACTGTTACAATAACATCATAGTCGTTTATATGATAAGTCATTGCAAATCTGCCGCTGTTGCTGTAATTGTGAGGTGTCACTATCCCCTTACTGTGTAGGGTTTCCGCAAATCGGCTCTGCTTTTCTATCATCTCTTCGGTTACACTA
>JAGBMA010000063.1 GCA_017635095.1 Ruminiclostridium sp.
AAGGGCGGGCAGCTAAAAGCCCCCGCCGGATTTGACATTTCACTTTTTATTTTAGTTTAGTTGATTATTTGAATTAATTTTAGTTGATTATTCAACTTGATTAGTCAACTATTTGCATTCCAGCGCCGGACCGGTGCCGCGTTTCTTCTGCTCGGACTTCTGCCGGGTAAGGAACGCTTCCCGCGCCTGTGCCGGGCCAAGGGCCGGAAGCACAAGATCGAATTCTTCCTGTGTCATCAGTTCAAATTCGGATGACTTGAACGGTCCGCCAGCCTTGACGCGCTCTTCAAAGTCTGCCGATCTTTCGGTGATTTTGTTGTTCTCCATGCTTTTATACCTCCCTTTTTAATCGCCGCAAATGTATTTAGCACTCGCGGAAAATGCATCCGTTATCGGTATTTCGGTATAGGCTCCGTTTTGTTTCTTCCAGGCTTTCGCAACCTCTGCATAGCTGCCGGAACGCTTAACAAACAAATGATCCGTTTCACCGCTTCCGCCAATCGTAACCGCTATGACGGAATCACCGCTGACCGTGTAAGTATATGTATAATGGTCTATTCCTGTTCCGACCGAATAAGTAACATCAAAGGATATACCCAACACCAAACCGCCGTAATATCCGACGGTATGCCGCAGGACAACGCTGTCAAGTTGTGACCGCGACGGCAGGGTGTTCGGCGTAACCGTGATAATGCTGTTGCTCGTTGATGGGAAGTCCACTGCATCGCTGATAGCCGTGCTCCCGTAATACAGAGTACATTGCGAGATATGGCTTGAATCGATAGCCGCGTTTTCCCTGTGCCCGTAGCACCTGACCTCAATGCCGACAATCGTTGCATTGCTCGGGATTCCGCTGAAGTCAAAACTATACTCCGCATACCCCTCATCGCTTGCGTACATATTGGATGTTGTCCCGGAGGATGACGGGCTTTCTGCGCTATGTCCCACACAATATGAAGCATAAGACGAACCGCTCTGAATATCGTATGTATCATAGCTTTCAGGCGTTGCGCTGATAGTCGATTCAGACCCGTGGGCTACAAGCTGTGAAGTTATGTCCGTCCCGTCTTGCGTCGCTGTTACCGTGTCGCTCTTGGTTGTCGGTGTGATTGTGAGCTCAAATTCTTCGCCCGCGTAGGTCGTTGTAGCTCCTGAAGGGCTGATGGTTCCATCGCCGCTCAGAGTAGTTGTGACGGTTTTCGGGTCAGGCAGGGAATAATCAACCTCGATCTCTGCGCCGTAAATGTACACATAAGATGTCGTATTCCGGGAGGCCCGGCGGCAGTTGATTCGAATTCCGAACTCCGACCCATAACCCTTTATCGTTTCCCAATCTGCCGATATGCCGGAAAAAGTATGCACCGTTGCGGTCGTCGTCAGTACATCGCAGGTTCCATTGATCGCGCTTGTTCCATGAGCGAGATACGGCTTGTATGATGTTGATGTTGATACGCCTGACTCCCGCGCCTTCAGTTTGACTGAAAAAGAATTAACAACCGCCGCATCCGGGATGTCGTCAAAATTGAAGCCCCTTAAATAGATGTAATACGAGGTTGTCGATGTCCGGGAATTTGTTACCGTTGCATAGGTCGTGCTGTCGGTATCGGTGTACATATGATCGGCATTGCTTACCGACAGATAAGATGTGCTGGTGAGATAATATGTTGACGGGGTCAATCGTGCTGTTGGCATTTAATCACCCCTTTAACTGTAAATAAATATCCCCATCAGCGCCCAGCGATGCAGACGGGGCCGCCGTTCCGGTGCGATAGGTTATAATTTCTTCCGCATCGATAAAATCGGCGGTGCCGCCGCCCGTTTTGGGAAGCCTCACCGCCGGAACCGCTGTATAACTCGCGCCTAATAGGGTTATATTCTGCGCCATATCGCACCCCCTTTATGAGATGCTGAGAATCTTAGTTGTCGAATCCTGGCTGATGGACGGAAGCGCGAGAGAACCGGCAACGCCCAACAGGGTAACGCCGCTTTTAATGTTGCTTGCTACGATCTTAGCCTGTTCTGTTGAGCTGATCGCCACCGTGCCGCCGGTGGTATATCCCGCCGGAATTGTCACGGTTCCGGCTTTCGTGCTGATTGTGCCGCCGGTGCCGCCATTGTTAGCCATCGACCCGGAAACAGCGCCGGAAGCACCGAAAGCAGTTTTCCCGGTCAGAAGATCGGCGCCGCTGACATCGGCGGATGCGGTATCATAAAATTTAGCAGTTCCGCCGCCGCTTTTGGGTATATCTACTTCCGGTACGCTCTGATAGGTTACACCGTTAATAATTACGTTCTGAGCCATTTCTAATACTCCTTATGATACCGTTAATGTTGACCCGTCCCAGGTTATCAAACCGTAGTTATCCGGGATCGGGCCTATCGTTATATCCGCTGTCGCTTTTTTATTCGCGATTGCTACCACCTGCGCATCCTGTCCGGGTGTAAATTCATACGGCCCCGCGTATTCCTCGACGCTGATCGCTTTCGGGATCGATATCGCCGCCGCCAGCGTACCACAGCCGGACAAATCAGCCGATAACGTGCCGCGCCCGGTTAATGTTGCGCTGAGTTTTTCCATTTATACCACCTCCGGCAGAAGGTTAAACGGGGCGTTGTTGATCGGCGTGTCCACCTTGCCATCCGCAAAAGTGATCTCGATATCGTATCGATAAGTGCCGAAATCTAAATCTTTCGTGTCAGCCGGTGCCAGGCGCAAAACCATATCATTCGTTGAAATCTCTTTAAGCACCAACGGTTCATCTTCAATGTATTCTGTCCGCGCAGCATTTAGCGCCGATTTAATACCGAATCGGATTGTGTCACCGCTGGCGGGGGTGTACGGTTCGCCGGTGCTTTTATACTTCAAGGTTAATTCGGCTTCGAACGTGTCCCCGCGTGGCATGCTGATCGTTGTTCCGCTAATGTTAAACATAGCTGCCTCCCTACTGGTTGCCGCTCTTTCCTTCATCGGGAATAATTGTTTCTGATTTCTTTTTAAGTAACTTTTCGGTGACGGCTAACCCATCAATCAAGATTTCCGGCACGTTATAATTCATTTCAACAAGGTTCTCCAAAATGCTTCTGATCTCGTTAATGATTAAGGTTGCAAGGGTAAACCATCCAAGCAGCATCAAGAATTCAAGATTGATTCCAAGGGTATCGCGCCCCAGCTTAATAAAAAGATCCGGGATCATAAAGGCGATCAGAACGATGATCCAATATCCCGTCTTTTTAATGATTCCCTTCAGCCCCACCATTGACGATTCTTGATGCTGTTTATTTGCCCTTCGCCACCCGGTGATCCAATCAATAACATTCAGCACAAGATACCCGGCGAACAAATACCAATAGATGCCGAATACTGCGCTAAAGACGGCAACAGCCGCGCCCACAACCATATTGTAATGGTCGATAAAATCGAATTCCATGCGGCCCCTCTCTCCTAGTTATTCTTAAGCCACTCTGCGACATCATCCCGCCACAGATGCGGCACATCGGCCAGCTTCCACGCTTCGCCGGTTTTGGGATTGATTACGCCGTTTTTGATTCTGATTCCATAAAATCTAACCATCTTTTAACCCTCCATCATATCGGACACAGCGCCGCCCAAATCGTCGATAGCTTCGTCCTGTACGCCCTGGGCTTCTTCCAGCGCAGCTACGCGCAGTTCCAGGGCGGACGGCTCATAAAGGCTAATCGTCACGGTCACGGATAAGCCGTCTTCGTTGGTTGCTCTGGTGGGCGCACCGGAAAGCAACAGCCCGGAATATTCGCCGGTGATGATTTCCGCGCCATCTTCGCCGGGCTGACTAAACTTGATTTCACTTACGTTATCCGGGGTGCATTTTTCGCATACAAATAACGCGTTGGCTTCATTGGTGGCAATGTGGGCAATGTGTCCAAGGCTGGCGCCCTCTTCAATCTCGATCCGGGTGCCGTCTTTAAATGTCATCCAATTCATAGGATCATCTCCTTTCAAGATGGGTTAACTGGTTATTAAAGTTAGTTCGTTAAATGAGAAAACGATTATTCTTCGTAAAGAATCTGCAGTCCATAGGCTATGGCAGCATCGTGTTCAATTCTGCAGCCTCTCGCCTGCTCCCATCCTTTGCAGAAATACGCAGCGTGGCAGAGAGACATATTCTCCAGGGACTTTGCTAAGAAGCAGAGAGGGATCTGAACCACTCCCCGCTTTTCCATGTTTTCTTTGGAATACCATTCATCCGTGAACAGGGTATTCACAACTTCATATCCCTTTTCGGTCAGGGTCTTTACAGCTTTGTCTCTGGTTGCAATGATCTCCTCATCAGTTTTTCCAGCCATTGGCTGAGATAACATTACTTTCATATTTTTCCTTTCTTTTAGTACACAAAATGATGCTAAAGCGTCAAAACTTCATCATGTAAAAAAGACTCTTACCGTATCTCAATATGGTTCCGTGAATCTTGGACTTTCGGCAAATGATTACGTTGTCGTATCCGCTGTCGCAAACAGCCATGAGGTCAATGTCACATTTACGAGTAACGGGTATTGGGGTTATGTATATGACTCAACAGGAGCATTAGTAAGGAATGTAACACTAGATTTTTACATTACGTATCTTGATTCGGGTTCTGTCGTCGTAGAAAACTAAGGCACATCAAAATAGCTATTATGATGACAGATGCGAATAGAACACGTTAAACGATACTGCCGTATTTACAAGCGGCCCAGTCATGTCGTTCTTGCACACCGTAAAGTATGACAGATCACGTTGCACGACAAAGCCGGTGAAGTTTGTCGGTGCGAATCCAAACAATGCTTTACCATGTAACACTGCTGGAATTGCAATCGCGCCCGATGTACTTGTGGTACCACTAACCGTATATCTGAACACACCAAATATCTTGTTTACGAATTCGGTTCCGTTGAGTGAGTAAACAACATTCAATCCCGCATCGGTTTTGTACGGCGAATAAAAGATACCGGCTCTTACCGAATCATCCGCAAGCGAAGAGAAAAGATATATTCCGCCCTCTGTGGTTGGCTTGCCGCTCACATTACCGGTTAAATAGTAGTTTCCCGATTTCGTGATGTCGTGCAATGACCCGGTTGTAACTGCCGCCATATTCGCTTTAGCATCATTTAGCGCCTTACCCTGGGCAGCCGAAAGCGGCTGTGTTGTGCTGGTGGATGTCAAATTATTTACGACATCGGAAATGTTAAGTTTGCTGTTCAGCGCTGAAATAGTGCTGTTGAAAAACTTGATGATTTTGCCAAAAACAGTCGCGCCTGTCTCACCTACCGCCGGGATCGGGAAGTCTGCGCTCTGCGCTGTGATGGTATCAAGCGTCAGCGCACCCATTCGGGTTGTCTGTTCGCCGGGTTTGCCCTGGGGAATGACAAAATCTAAAACCGCGTCCTGTTCGGTGCCGCTATTGGTTACGCTGGCGGTATTGCCGTATGCGGTTGTTGACACGGTTCCAACTGTAATAGTTGCCGCTTCACCCTGTGCCCCCTGTGAACCTGTCGCGCCGGTGTTGCCCTGTGGGCCTTTTACGTTACCTAATAAGATATCAGCCATTGTTTAAGCTCCTTCCGGTATAACATAATAAAGATTTCCGGTTTCCGAATCGTAACGGAAATTGGACGATGTCAGCTCGTCATCGTTGTAATGCGCCCACAAGTCGCCGTTCTCATCGACAGACAGCGCGAACATTCCCGATGTCTGCGTGTAAACGCCGCTTGCACCGGTCGCGCCTCGCGGGATGCCGAACGTAATCACGCCGGTATTGCTGTCATATGATGCCGTCGCGGATGCTCCCGCCGCTAATGTCGTAGCCGTCGCGCTTAAGTTGTTCAGCGTTGCCGCCGCCGTGTTTGCCGATTGCGCTGCCGCGTTCGCGTTGCTTTTGGCGGTTTCGATGCTGTTATAAGTCTGCTCAACATTGCTGTTATAGATGGCGGCGTTATCTTCCGATTCTTTCGCCGCCGCCGCGCTTGCTACTGCCTCATCTCTTGCGTCAAGCGTGGTTTCGATATATTCGGCAAGGTTTGCGGCTATATCAATAGCCTGTTCAATTAGCGGAATCGTTGTTTCCGATATGACCGAATCGTCATGTAACGGGGCCTCTTCCACGCGCAAAATGAAATTAAGCGTTCCGACAATCTCGGAAGCTGTCCTCACCCTAAGTTCGCAAACCACATCACCCGCCAGCGGCACCATTTGCTGTTCACAGTTACAAATTGCCGTGTTGCCGGATGTACTAGCCGCCGCAAAGCTAAACACGTTTCCATCGGGTTTTAAGCCATTAAAAAGAACCGCCGCGTTATTCGGTATCGCGAACGGTTCATTCCCTTTGTAAAGGTTAAATATAAAAGCGTTTAGCTGCGTTTCGTACTGGTTAACGTGGACGACAGGCGGAACGCCCGACGGGATCATGTTAAGATCAATAGTCTGTTGATACATTTATTCGCCTCCTCCGCTTGCGTTCGCTAAATCGTCAAGGGCATCATAGATATCATCTATCGTTTCGCCTACGCCCCAATAATGCGTTCTGCCATTCAAATAAAGTTCCTGGGCATACATATTTTGGGAAGTAATCACGCATCCGTAAGAACCTAAAATATCTTCCGGGTTATTGATATCGGGATCGTTGCCGTCCCAGCCTGTCCACAGATGATAATCTTCATTATCGCCGATGCCGAAACTCTCACCATTACCGGCAAGATAGTTGCCGCTGTCGGTGTGATAGGTATAAAGGCCGCCGATGTACACGGATTCTTCGGACGCCACAAACTCTCCGCCTTTTGCCCGGATAGTCGAGCCTTCGATGACCGAGCCGGTGATATTCCCGATAAACTGCGCGTTGGTCGCCTTCATGTTGCCCTTGTCGTCAACGCTGAAGTTCTTCCCGATGGTGATTTTTCCGCCCTTGATTTCGCCCGTAAACGTCGCCCCGGTCGCCGTCATGGTGCCGTCGTTCTTAACTTCAAATTTCGACCCGATCTTGATTCTGCCGCCCTCTATCGACCCTTCATACACGTTTAAGCCGTTCGGCGTGAGCTGCGCCAGGGTGCGCCCGGATGCGTTATATAAGTACATTCCGCCGTGATTAATCGAAAGTAAAACCTTCTGCGCGGAATCAAAGAACCTTAACCCATCTTTATTCCATTGGCCTAAAGGTTTCCCGGAAGAATCCAAGATCTCGAAATCGCCGTAAGCGTTATTGACGCCGCCTAATGCAAAGTGTCCGTCTATCGTCCAGCTCTGATAGAACGGGCCGTTGTAACCGGTTGACGAAAACCCGATCCCGTTTGTGTTGATTCTCAAAACGTTCTTAGCTAATGCCACGTTTTCGTTATCCAAGAAAAGAATTTCGTTGGCCCAACCTTCTGAATTCCGGTTAATGATGACATGGCCCCTCAAACCGGCATTTAAAACGCCTGTAGCACGGTCTATGCTTGTTCGGGTTTCGTCCACCGTGGGCCGCTGGTTGATCTGCTTCGCCTGGTCTTCGATGGTGCTTGATAACGTGGCGCGGGCATCCCCGATCTTGATGCTGTTATATCTGCCCTTTAAGACATCATATTCCGTTTCGATGACCTTTGCTTTTACGCTGACGCCCAACCGGACGAAATCCACCGTGATAATGTCGCAAAGTTTGACCGTTTCCAATGGCGCTATGTCTTTGTATTCGATGGTATCCGCAAGGTTAACAAAGGACACATCAACCGACACCGCCGGAATACCGATGTTATTTGCTCTGATATAGCTCTGTGTATACGCTAAAAGCTGCGCCTGTGTCGGGGCGTTCTCCCATTGCTGACTGAAATCTTTAACAACAGTACGATTAAACGGGAAATTCGCCGCCGTGGATGCCTCCACCGGG
>JAGBMA010000064.1 GCA_017635095.1 Ruminiclostridium sp.
GAGACAGTAATCTGCACATAACGTGAAAAACAGCAGACCCGATTGTTACGAGTCTGCTGTTTTTATATGCTTTTATGATAACTGACTGGTCAGTCGCGACAGCTTCGGGTGCAGGGCTTGCCCTGCCGCGATCCAGCCGCGTAGGCTGGCCCCACTCGGGAGAGTAAAGCGCGGGAGCGCCGGACACGGGGCGTGGGGCAGAGCCCCACACGCGCGGGAGCGCCGGACACAGGGTGTGGGGCGGAGCCCCACACGCGCGGGAGCGCCGCTAAACCCCGTAGCGCTCCATGCGGACATCGGCGGTGACCGAAACGGCGGAACCGGCAAGAAGGTTTCTAAGCTCGGAGCCGGAGAGAATGCGAAGATCGGGGTAGTGCTGCACAAGAACGTAGGAAATGCCGGAAACGTCGGCTCCGTAAGCTGTGACGGTCTTTTCGAGAAGATCTGCGACACGCTTTTCGAGCTCGCCGGCGCAAAGCTCCTCAAGTTCCTCGCGGACAGAGTACGGGGCGGAAATGCCCGTACTCACGATCTTGCAGTCCGCAGTTATATGCACGCCGAGAGAGAGCCGCCCGGAGTATTCGGGGTCTATGATCGCCCTCGTACCGTAAAGCATGACCCGGGTGTCCCTGCCCATATACGAAAGCGTCATCTCACAGTTTCCGAGGCTCCCCGGCGCGGGATCAAGAATATGCAGACCCGACATCTCCCGGACAGAAAGCGCGCCCGCAAACCTGCCGCCCGTGCAGAGCGCCCCGCCTGCTATGATGACCGACGAACCCTCTTCCGTCAGCTCCGGGCCGCCTGTGTACGCTTGAAGCAGCGGCAGCACCACTCCGCCCGCAGGACAGCTCAGCTTTTCAAGCGCTTCATGCACCCTGACAGTCCGTGACAGCCCGAGCTCCTCCGCGTTCCTAAGCATATCCTTGAGCTTCTCCACGGACGCGTTGCCCTCCTTGAACCGCACATTCATTATATCGGAGGCTTTCCCGCGGGCTGCAGCCACATAGGCGGCAGGATTGCCGCTGTAATGGGATATCGCGAGCCAGAGCGCCTCTTCGAGTGAGCCAAGCGCGTCCTCGCTGAACACAAGGATCGCCGCCGAACCGAACATTATATTGCAGCCCGTCTTGTACGACAACGCTTCGACCGCGCTCTCGATCGTCCTGCCGCTGCCCGAAGTTATGACAGCATTCGGCGCTGTGCTGTCAACGGCAGTCACACCGCCGGAGGCATCGGTGTTGAAGTACTGCACCGTCACTGTGTAAAGCCCGTTTTCAAGATCGACCCCCACGGCTTCCGCTATGCCGAGCCTGTTCAGCTCCGTGTGCGGGACACAGCCCGACAGCATCAGCACCGCTAAGATAAGTGCGGCGATTCGTTTCATTCCGAAGCCCCCTTTCCGCTCCGCGTGCATAGGAAAGCCGCAGCGGGAAGCAGGATCGCTGCCGCTGAAAGCGGGATCCCCGAACCGGATATCCGCTTCACCGGTTCATGAAGTTCCGGATAGCTGCAAAAAAGCGCGGAGACCGTAAGAGCAGCCGCACAGAATGCATAAACAGCCGGCTTCACATCTCTCCCGCCCGCAAAGCATTCCTTCACGACCTCGCCGAAAGCAAAGGCAAAAAGTGCAAGCCGCAGTATCCCCGCCGCCGCCCAGACAGCTATGTCGATACCGTTTATGCGGTGCAGCAGCGTAATGTCGGATATGGACGAGAGTGTGTAGAACGGGAACATGAGCCGGTTCGTGAGCCGCCCCAGAACGGTGGTGTACAGAAATGTCATTACCAGAACGGCGGCAAAGGATATGCCGATATACGCGGGAACGGTAAAGCTGCGCCTGCGGTTTATCCTGCCGCAGAGCGCCGCAAATATCAGATACTCTGCATTGAGGGAAAATTCGTGCAGTATCTCGCTCCACAGCGTTTCCGACCTGTCCGTAAGCGCGGGGTAAAGCCGCTCCGTCCTTACCGAAGGCGCAAGAGCCAGTATTATGAGCAGTATCAGAAGCGCGAACACCCCGGCGGTTATGAAGCCGGCGCGGGAAGCCGCTTCAAGTCCGCAGTACGCCGTGAACAGCAGAGCAGCGCCGGTGAATGCGTAGAAATATATCGGCGGCGCGGAGTCAAACGCTGTGCTCGACGCGTAGTAATAGGCGCGAAGCCCCGTCTCCGCCGCCCCGGAAAGCAGAAATACCGAAAATATCACACCGAAGAAGCCCGAAAGAAGCTTGCTTCTTGCCGCGACAGCTCCGAGGGGCGTTACGCCCGGGGACGATGAGATAAACCCAATGAGCGGCAGATAAACCGCAGCTGTAAGAACAAACGACAGTACGAGCACCGTAAAACGCTGCATACCGTAACCCGCGCTCTCGCCCGGGAGAGCCGCCGCTTCGGTGAATATCCGTGAAAGTGCGAGGAGCAGCGCCATGCCCGCCGCACCGGTCTTACCGTTTATCATATTTCCTCCTGTGCCGGTTTTCGTCGCTCCGGGAAGCGTAAATGTCGGGGTCTGTGCGGCTGAGTTTTCTCCAGCCGCTCCGGAAGAACGTGTCCCGCATGGCTTTTGCCGAGAACGGCGCTATCGGGGAAGTGAACGGAACGCCGTAAGCATTCGCCGAACATATGCTCATGCAGAAAATAAAAGCCGTGACCGTAAGTCCGAAGAGCCCGAAAAGACCTCCCGCAAGTATGAGCATGAACCGCATGAACGAGACCTGGTTAGCGATATCGGACACGATGTAGCCGGATATCGACGCGATAGCGATGGCAAGCAGCATAGGTGCGCCCACAAGACCCGCCGAGACAACGATATCGCCTATTACGATACCGCCCACAATGCTGACCGCGTGACCTACGTTCGAGGGCAGCCTCAGTCCCGCTTCCCGCATTATCTCATAGAAGATGTCGAGTATTATGCATTCCGTAAGGACGCTGTAAGGTGTGAGGGACTCGGCGGCAGCAAGATTGCGCAGGAGAGCGTCGGGGATAAGTTCCGGGTGGAAATTCGCAAGAGCCGCGTAAAAGCCGGGAAGAAGAATGCTCACCAGAAAGGCGAGCCAGCGCACGACACGAATGAACGCGGCAAATACCGGCTTCTCCACATAGTCGTCGAGCATTATGAAGTTCTCGGTGAAAAGCTTCGGCATATAGAGCGCAAACGGCGAGCCGTCTATGATGACGCCGACCCTGCCCTCGTAGAGCTTGGACACGAAAACGTCCGGGCGTTCGGTAGCTCCGACCTCGGAGAAAAGCGGGTGACCGCTCTCAAGAAAAGGCTGGATAAACCCGCTTTCGAGCACCAGCGAAAGCGGAAGCTCCTCAAGCCGCCTTATGACGCTGTCCGCAAGCTTCCTGTCGGTAACGCTGTCCATACTGCAGACGCAGACCTCGGTCTTTGAGGTGCTGCCGACGGTAAGGGTGCGGAACACGAGCTCCGGCGACTTCACCCGTCGTCGCACAAGGCTCATGTTTATGTGGAGCGCCTCCACGAAACCCTCACGGGCACCGCGGATATTGCGGTGGTTCTCGGGCTGGGTCACCGAACGGGTCTCGAAGCCCTGGACACCCACGGCGCAGGCGGTCTCCGCCCCGTCAACGAGTATAACGCAGAATCCGTTCATTGCGGCCGAGGCAGCCTCTTCCGCGCTCATCACCGGCTTTTCGTCCCCCGCGATAAGCAGCTCGCCGCTTATCATGGCGGAAAGTCTCTCCGGTGTACAGTCCGGCTCCCGCAGCCCGGTGAGCGGGCGATAGACAAGGTTTGCAAGCTTGTTCGCGTCGGTCTGACCGTCGCAGGTAACAACGCAGATGTCACAGCCGCATACCCGGGCGTATTTCAGCACAAGGTCGCTGCTGTTCTTCATGTACGAGCGTATGTTCACGATATTATCGGAAAGTCTCTTTTCAAGCATAGCTCTGCTCCTTTGTATTTTCTTCCTGTATTCTGCGCACAAATGCATAAAATATTACGATCCGAGAAAAATATACCCGAGGTGGAAAAGAATGCTCATAATAATGATACGAACGGTGATATTATATATAGTAGTGATACTGATGATGCGGCTCATGGGGAAGAAGCAGCTCGGGGAACTTCAGCCAAGCGAACTCGTCACGACAATACTTGTGTCGAACATAGTCACGCTTTCCATAGAAGACCCGACGATACCGATGCTGCTCGGTATCGTGCCGGTGCTCATGATAGTGTGCATCGACGTGCTGATGTCGGTGATAATGCTGAAAATACCGCGGTTCAGGAATGTGATAACCGGCTCTCCGAGGATAATCATATCCGACGGCAGGATCGACCGGAAGGAGCTTGAAAAGCTCAGGTACACCATAGATGACGTACTGGGCGCCATGCGGGGGCAGGGGATCTTCGACATAACCGAGGTGCGCTACGCTATAGTTGAGACGACCGGCAAGATAAACTTCTACAAGAAGACGGACGGGGAAACCGACCCGCCCTGCGTGGTCATAAAAGACGGAATGGTGGAGCAGAGCGGCATGACTATGTCGGGGATAACGGAGCGGGGAATAAAAAAGCTGCTCGACGATAACGGCGTCGGGCAGGGCGATGTATTTCTGCTGACTGTGACAAAAGACGGGGATTACGATCTTATACGGAAGGAGACAGGGAAATAAATGAAACGGCTTGCAGTATGCGCCGTGATGTTCGCGGCAATGGTCATCACGGGCACGGTGCTTTATGTGCATACCGGGAACGTGACGGCGGATATCTCCGCACGGCTTGCGGCGCTTGAAAAGGAACCGGATCCGGAGACGGCGCGCTCCATAGCGGAAGACTGGGAGAAATTCTGTGACGGGAATATCTTCCTGACCAACAACGAATGCGCCTTCGAGATCTCCCGGGAACTCGCGCATATAAACGCGGAGATCGCCGCCGGCGAGGAAGATGTGGCGGAAGAATGCCGCACCGCCGCCGCACTTGTGGCGCTCTATGACAAGAGCAGGAGGCTTGATCCCGACAACATCTTCTGAACCGCCGGTCACTTCCGGTTCACGCCGTACACCGAGCCTATGCAGGAAGAAAGAACGGCGGTAACGAGCTTTGACGGAGCCGCACTTCCGTCAAAGCCGCCCGCGATAAGCGAGACTGACGCCACCGCGGCTGTCATGATAAGTGCGCAGATGAGCCCGTTTTTCAGCCCTCCGCGCCCCTTTATGAGCCCGCACACCAGCCCCGAAAGCAGACATCCCGCGGCAAATGCGATAAGCGCCAGCGGCTCCGCGATCTCCGGCGGGAGCCCGAGTATGTACATAACTGACGAGAACGCCGCCGCAAGAAGCGCTGCGGCAAGCGCTCCGCAGACAGTTGAAAATGCGTAAGTACCGGCCTTTTTAAGCGTTTCGCCGGTTTTTTTATTTACGGACAAAGCTATCACCCCGTAAAATATATGTATGCAAGTCCGGGATTTATGCAAAATAGCGCATTTCTCCTTGACAAAGCGCTTATCTTGTTGTATAATATACTATATATTGCTATATATAGTACAAAGCGTGGGGGTTCGGAATGAAATTTTACAGATGGAACAAGCATTATCTTGGCTGGGGCATAACCGCTTTCATCGTCATAATCGCTTCCATGCTCGTTTTCACCATGCTCATAAACATAAGCAATATTGCCGCAGGGATAGGAAGCTTCTTCTCGGTCATAAGCCCGATACTCTACGGACTTATAATCGCGTACCTGCTTGCACCGATAGTTGAGGCGCTGGAAAAAAGGGTATTCGGCAAGGCTTTCAAGAAGTCCGGCGAACACTATGAGAACAAAGACACCGCAAACGGCGGCAGCAAGACCCGCCGCCTGAAGATATATGTCAAGAACAAGCCGGCGCGTATCTGCAGCATAACCGTCACGTTCGTCGTGCTCATAGGCATAATCTCCGGCATACTCATAGCGATTATCCCTCAGCTCACATCGACGATAACCATGCTCGTTGACAATATCCCGACCTACATGAAGAACCTCACGGAATGGATATCGGAAACGTTCACGAACTATCCCGAGATAGGCGAAGAGCTCACCGCCATGATAACCGACGCCGGTTCCACCCTGCGCAGCTTCCTTAACACGTCGATACTGCCGCAGATGGGCGACTACCTCGGATTCCTCACAAACGGCATCATGAGCGTTATCGGGACTGTGCTAAACCTTATCTTCGGCATTGTTGTGGCGATATACTGCCTTTACAGCAAGGAGCTCTTTGCCGCACAGGCGAAAAAGACCCTTTACTGCACACTGCCCATGCGCACCGCCAACCAGTTCATCTCAAGCATACGCAAGGTACACCGCTCTTTCGGCAACTTCATCACCGGTACCATCATAGATTCCTTCGTGGTGGGCTGCATAACATTCATAGTCACAACGATCTGCGGAGTTCCTTTCTCGCTCCTTGTTTCGGTGGTAATGGGCATAACCAATATAATCCCGTATTTCGGACCGTTCATAGGACTTGTGCCGAGCCTTTTCCTGATATTCATGGAAGACCCGTTCATGTGCATAATCTTCACGATAATCGTGCTCGTAATACAGAATGTGAACGGTAACATCATAAGCCCGCGTATCCTCGGCGAGAGCACCGGGCTCACAAGCTTCTGGGTCATCTTCGCTATCCTCGTGGGGCAGGGAATATTCGGCTTCTGGGGACTTATCATCGGAATACCGCTCTTTGCGGTCATTTACAGTGCCGCAAGGACTTTCATAAACGACAAGCTCAAGACAAGGGGACTCCCCTCCGGCTCGGACGAGTACACGGATATCGACTCCTTTGTTGACTCGGAGGGTGAAGCCGTACCGGTGTCGCTCTCGGAAAAGAACGCTGCGGAACAGGTGATAAAAGCCGAGAAAGAAGCAAAGGAAAAAGAGCGAAGGAAAAAAGAGATCGCTCAGACAAGGGAAAAGATAGAGAGCCGCGTGAAAGCTATCACGGGCGGTAACAAGACTTCTGCCGCGAACAACGCCGGGAAACCGAAGAGCGGCGGAAAGAAAAAGCACTGAAGGAGGAACAGCCCATGAATATGGAAAAGCTGAGACAGGACTACGGAAATGTGCTGTGGTCGGGCAAGAAATGCATACTCGGTATGCCGATCTCGTTCACGCGGTATGTTATAACCGATACAACGCTGTACACGAGGATCGGGCTGCTCAACATAAAAGAAGATGAGATCGAGCTCTACCGCATATTCGACAAGAAGATCTCGTTCACCCTCGGGCAGAGGATCTTCGGCTGCGGTACAATAGATATCGCGTCGAAAGACATAGATACTCCCGAGAAAAAGCTTATCTCGATAAAGAAGCCCCGCGAAGTCAAGAAGATACTCGACGCCGCGGTAAAGGAGCAGCGTGACAGGTACTATGTACGCGGCCGCGACATGATCGGCGGTCACGTTGATTCCGGCGGCGAAATAATGCAGGACGATTTTACCGAAATATAATAGCGACGAAGGCTCCCGTTGATGCATTTTTCACAAATATCTGCAAAAAACGCGGAAAAGTGAAAAATAAGCGTCACTTTCCGGGCGCATAAATCGTTTTATTATATAGAGACCGTCTGACGGTCATACCAACGGAAAAGAAAGGAATTGAAAAATGAACTTGTTTCTGAAAAAGGCTGCGGCTTTCATAGCTGCAGGACTTATGGCAACAGCAAGTCTCGGAGCTGAGTGCTACGCAGAAAGCGGTGCTTTGTCCCGGGGACGCGTCGAGCTTGATCTCGCCGCAACGGTCGCAAAGCCTACATACACCGTCAAGGGTTCCCTCGGTGTGAGAAAGGTGCGTCTCTCAACAACAACTGCCGGCGCCACGATCTACTACACCACCAACGGTTCTGTACCTACCACCAGCAGCAAACAGTACACCGGTACCCTTATCGGTCTCAAGAGCAACACCAAGATAAAGGCTATCGCGGTCAAGGACGGCGTTAAGAGCGCAGTAATGACCAAGACGTTCTATATCGCGACCAAGTACGGTGATGTCACCGGCGACGGACAGATAAACCAGAACGATTATTCGAGACTTAAAAACTACATCGCAGGCAAGACCAAATATATCTGCAAGGACAACGCGGACTGTGACGGAAGCGGCGGACTTTCCTCAAGAGATCTCACCGCTCTCTCCTATTACCTCAACGGCACGGTCTCCACACTTCCGAGCAAGGTCGCATCTACAAGCGTAAAGAAGCCCAAGGCTTCATACAAGAAGATATACGGCGGCTATCAGGTAACTCTTGCACCGCAGACATCGGGCTCCTCCGTTTACTACACCACCGACGGCTCCACCCCGACCACTTCAAGCAAGTTCTACAACGGCCCGTTCGATGTATCCGAGTCCTGCACAGTAAAGACTATGGCGGAACTCAACGGAAATGCAAGCGGCGTTCTGTCCTTCAACCTCAGCGTCGGTTCCCTCAGCCCCGTCCAGGCGGATAAGGCTACTACCACCACTTACTCCGGTGAAACTTCGATAACGCTCTACAACTCGAACTCCGCAGCCCGTATCCTCTATACGACCGACGGTACGGACCCGAGAACAAGCGCTTCCGCAAGCGTTTATTCCTCCCCCGTAAAGATCAACAAGGATACTACCATCAGAGCTTACGCTCTTGCAAAGGGTTACGCGGATTCCTCCGTTACCGACTTCCAGTACAAAGTGGCTTCCTCCTTCTCGATCTCCGGAAGAGTATGGGACGACACCCCCGGCACAGTAGTGAACTCCAACGGCGTGAACACCGATGACAAGCCCGGTATCGCAAACATAACCGTTTACCTCATCAACCACACGACAAGCTCCAAAGACGTTACCACCAATTATGTCCAGAAGACTGTTACAGACGTAAACGGAAAGTACTCTTTCAACAACCTCGTAAAGGGCAACTACTATAAGGTAGCTTTCGAGTACAACAGCCAGAAGTACCGTGCATACAACGCTATCGTCGCAAACGGCAACCAGGCAACTCCCGTATCCACCACAAACCCGTTCACGGTAAAGGCTACCGGCGCTTACGATAAGGTATATACCTCCGTTGCGGCAACAACACCTATCGCAAACTACGCTACCGCATCTACGAACGCTTACTTCAACCAGCTTGCAATAACAAGCTATACGTTCAGCGAGACTTCCAACGCAGTAGGCCTTGCGCTCATAACCAAGAACTATGGCCAGCTCGCACTTACCCTCGACTGCTCCGGTTATGACGCTACTACAAAGCGCATCGAGAACAACGGCGAACTTTCGTTCAAGCTCACACTCACAAACAACTCTCCTATGGCTGTGACCAACCTCACAGATATCGAGATCGACCTCTATCTCCCCAATATGCTCTCGATACACACTTCCAACACCACAGGATTTGTGGGCATCGCCTGCCACGGTACGGACGAAAAGGCATATCCGGGATACATCAAGTACATCATCACCGGTCTTTCCAACACCGGTCTTGCACCCGGAAAATCTGCTTCCATAACCTTCACAGGCAATGTTTACGAGCGTGAGAGCTCAACGATCAACGCTATCGCACAGGTAACTCTCTACTCCTACAGCACACCCTGCTATGACTACAGCTGCACACCCGGCAACTACACTATAGGCTCCACGAGAGTGCTTGAAAAGGACGAAGCCGTTACAACATCACTTACCGTTGTAAGCTCCTCGATCCTCACTCAGGAACTTACCGCTGTCGTTGAAAGAACCACGGTCTCCCTCGGCGGCACAACAAAGGATCTCCTCATAGTTGCAAAGAACTGCAAGAGCCTCGACGCTATCACATTCATCGAGATGACCAACCAGGGTATCGCAACATACGAGAAGGAACCCATTCAGAAGGGCGACGACCTCTATATCTATCTGAAGGTCTCCGGCAAGGCTGTCGGCACAACGCTCATTCCCGTAAAGTACGGTTATGACACAAAATACCTCACGGTAGTTGTTCAGTGATCGCCGAATAACAGCACATCTGCCCCGCAGGATATATCCTGCGGGGTTTCTTTTATGTGCAGTATGCACAAAGCACAGCACGAAAGTTTGTTTAAATTACCGCCCTTGTGCAAATCCGCCTTTGCTGATATAATGGTATTATATGGAGCGACATGAGGGCGCTGCAAACGTTTACGTCTGCGCCCGGAATACCGTTTACCGCCGGCAGGCTCCCGGAGAAGAACGGTTGACTCCGCCCAAATAACTCAAGGAGGTAAAAAGCTCAATGAACTACGGCTTTTTCGACGAAAAAAACAAGGAATATGTCATCACCCGCCCCGATACTCCCTCGGCGTGGGCAAACTATTTAGGCTCCCCCGAATACGGCGCGATCATCTCCAATAACGCGGGCGGCTACAGCTTCGTGAAATCCGGTGCTAACGGACGTATTATCCGCTATCGCTTCAACTCTGTCGCAACCGACCAGCCCGGCCGCTATATCTATCTCCGCGATGCCGAGACCGGCGATTACTGGTCCGCATCATGGTCCCCGGTATGCAAACCCCTCGACAGCTATAAGAGCGAGTGCCGCCACGGTACAGCTTACACGATCATAACTTCCGAGTACTCCGGCATAAAGTCCGAGACTCTCTACTATGTTCCCAAGGACGCTACCTACGAGGTATGGCGCTCAAAGATCACGAACACCGGCGACAAGCCCCGTAAGCTTGCAGTCACCGGGTACTGTGAATTCGTAAACGACAACAACTATGAGCAGGATCAGGTCAACCTCCAGTACACCCTCTTCATCACCCACACCTACTTCAAGGGCAATTATATCCTCCAGAAGCAGAACGAGGTGTTCAGAAACCCCGACAACAACCGCTTCCTTGGACTCGCGGGACAGAAGATAGACAAGTACTGCGGCGACCGCGACAAGTTCGTCGGCAGCTATCACAGCTACGCTAACCCCGTAGGAGCTTCGGCAGACCTCAACAACGACCTCAACTTCAATACCAACTCCTGCGGCGCGCTCCAGTCCGACATAACCCTCGCTCCCGGCGAGACAAAGGAATTCATCTACCTTCTCGGTCAGAAGCCCGAGGAAGAGGCAGAGAAGATAATCGCAAGATACGAGAAGCCCGGCGTATGCGACGAGGAGCTCGAAGTGCTGAAGAAATACTGGCACAGCAAGCTCGACAATCTTCAGGTACACACTCCCGACGAGAACTTCAACAACATAGTCAACGTATGGAACGCGTACAACTGCTTCATCACCTTCACATGGTCCCGCGCGGCTTCGTTCCAGTACTGCGGTCTCCGCAACGGCTTCGGCTACCGCGACACCGTACAGGATATCCAGGGTATAATCCACCTCGCTCCGGAAATGGCAAAGAAGCAGATAGTATTCATGCTCTCCGCTCAGGTAACGAACGGTGCGGGACTGCCCCTCGTAAAGTACACCCATAAGGCAGGTCAGGAGAATACCCCCGACGATCCGGACTATGTAAAGGAGACCGGCCACCCGAGCTACCGCGCGGACGATGCGCTTTGGCTCTTCCCGACGGTTTACAAGTACATCTCCGAGAGCGGCGACAGCGCTTTCCTTGACGAGGAGATATTCTACGCGAACAACGGCGAAAAGGGTACCGTATATGACCACCTCAAGAGAGCGATCAAGTTCTCGATGGACAATCTCGGCGCACACGGAATGCCTGCGGGTCTGCACGCGGACTGGAACGACTGCCTGCGTCTCGGAAAGCTCGGCGAATCCACTTTCGTTGCATTCCAGCTCGTATATGCAATAAAGATACTCCGCGGATATGCAGAGGAAAAGGGCGACACAGAGTACATCAAGTACCTCGACGACGTTATGGCAAAGCTCGACAAGATCCTCTCCGGCTGCTGGAACGAGGACAGATGGATCCGCGGCTACAAGGAAGACGGCACCGTTATCGGTCAGCGCACCGATCCCGAGGCAAATATGTGGCTCAACCCCCAGTCCTGGTCCGTCATCTCCGGTTACGCTACCAAAGAGCAGGCTGAAAAGGCAATGGACAGCGTAGAGCGCGAGCTCAACACGCCCTACGGCGCAATGGTAATGTACCCGCCGTACAACAAGCACGGCTTCGACGGCGCTCTCATGCAGTGCTTCAACGCCTGCACGAAGGAAAACGCGGGTATCTTCTCTCAGCCTCAGGGCTGGCTCATTCTCGCGGAGTCCAAGCTCGGACACGGCGACAGAGCATACAAGTACTGGAAGGAAGCTTCGCCCGCGACATACAACGACAACGCCGAGCTCCGCGTACTTGAACCGTATGTATTCGGTCAGTTCGTTGAAGGCAAGGACAGCCCGTTTGCAGGCCGCGCTCATGTGCACTGGCTCACCGGTACCGCATCTACCGTAATGGTAGGTACTACGGAAGGTATCCTCGGTCTCAACCCCGAGACAAAGGGTCTCGTTATCGACCCGTCTATCCCCTCCGAGTGGAAGGAATACACAATGGACAAGACATTCCGCGGCAAGAAGCTCCACGTTACCGTCAAGAACCCGAACGGAAGCCAGCACGGTGTAAAGAGCGTCACCGTAAACGGTCAGAAGATCGACGGCAAGCTCATCGAAGACAGCATACTCAAGGCTGAAAACGACGTTATTATAGAAATGTGACAATAACAGGCTTTCCCCCGCCGAAAGGCGGGGGAAAATAGCGAATATACGGAGATAAAATGAATTTAGCAAACAAGCTCACCATGTTCCGGGTCATACTCGTGCCGTTCTTCATAGCGGCGCTCATGATACCCGTGATACCGGCGAGATTTACGATAGCCCTCGTGATATTTGCGCTTGCAAGCATCACGGATATGCTTGACGGCAAAGTCGCGAGAAAATACAACATGATAACCGACCTCGGCAAGTTCCTCGATCCCCTTGCAGACAAAGTGCTGGTCGCAGCCGCGCTTATCTGCTTCATCGAGCTTGGCTGGGCTCCCGCCTGGGCGGTCTGGCTCATAATGGCGCGGGAATTCATGGTCTCGGGGATCCGGCTCGTTGCAGCCGGAAGCAAGCAGAAGCTTGTGATCGCCGCTAATATCTGGGGCAAGCTCAAAACTGCCTCCACCATGGTGGCGATATGCATAATACTGATACTGCATATACTTTACGAGGACTTCGGCGTTATCGGCGCGGGATCTCCTATCCAGCCCATAACCGATGTGCTCATCTATATCTGCACGTTCCTGACCGTACTTTCCGGCATAATCTATCTTTACGACTACAGAGCGGTATTCAAGGAGAGCGAGCATTGAAAAACGTCCTCATCGCGGCTAAGACAACAGAAGCCTGTAAGACCCTCGGAAGCTTCATCGACAGTTCGGAGTATGAGGTGACCACAGCCACCGACGGCGTCACGGTCCGGAGCATCGACATCGCCCGGTTCGATTTCATCTTCGTTTCCGTACCGCTTGAAAATGAGAACGGGATCTCCCTCCTGACGGATCTTCGGAAGCTCACCGACGCACACCTCATCGCCATAGTGCGTGAGGACGCGGCCGAGGCTGCTCTGAAGCGGCTCGCTCCGATAGGTGCGTATATCGTCACGAAGCCCGTGTTCAAAGGCGCGCTCATGCAGGCGATACGGTTCTGTGAGACCCACGCCGGAAGCGAGATGGTATTCAGGAAGCGCATAGCCGAGCTGGAAAAACAGGCCGAGCAGGACAAGAAGCTCTCCCGCGCAAAGCTCATCGTCATGACCAAGGAAAATCTCTCCGAAGCCGAGGCTCACCGCCGCATACAAAAGCTTTCAATGGATCTACGGGTCTCCCAGTACGAAGTTGCCGATGATATAATCAACGGACTTCTTATATGAACTTTGGCGGAGAAGATGGAAAAATGCACTAAAAACGTTTACAAAAACTGCAACAATTCACCAAATCGTGTTGAAAGTCACTCTTTGAGCCGCGCCGTGTATTGACAGCACGGTAAAAATGTGCTATACTTTTATTTGTAGCATTATGCTTATTTCCTTAAAGAAACGAGGTCATTATATGGCAGAATTTACCAAAGAAGAATTCGATAAGGTAAAAGCAGAGGATTATGTCGAGGACGAGTTCGGTCTTGTCCTTAAAGGCTATCTGCTTGTGAGGATCGTATTTTACTGCATCGGCACATTTATGGTGATCGGCGCCCTCCTTGCTCTCGTTCTCGGCGCAACAGACCTTAACGACCTTGTGAGCAACGCAACAGGGTTCAACGCGACCTCTTCGATACTCGACAATAACTTCAACGGGCTCCAGCTCTGTATGTATGTTCAGGCTATCTATACCGTGGCTTCCCTCGTGTGCGTGGTCATGACCTACATAAAGCGCACAAAGATCTTCGCATTCATAGACCTCGGTCTTTTCGTGGTGTTTGTGGCGACATTCTTCATTCTCGGGTCTATGGAGCTTCTGAGCAACGGCTCCGCATGGTGGCTCTACTTCGTGCTCAACCCGATATTCTCCTTCGCAGGTCTTATCGGCGGCAAGCATTTCGCGTATATGCCCATGAAGTAAGGAAAGGAGCGAAGATAAATGATACTTGGATTGTTTCTCGACAGACTTGACCTCCCGGTAATACCGCTGGTCATTATAATACTCAGCTTTTTGGTGCTTATCGGTGGATTCGCGTTCATGATCTTCCGTCATGTTTACGAGAAAGGCGAATCGGATATAGATCCCGTCCTCTATGGAAAGATAAGCAGGATCGCGGCATGGACTTTCATCATCTACGTCCTGATCGAACTTATCGCAGCCTGTGCCTGTGTTGCAGTCAACGAAGCCTGCAGATACGGCTATCACTACGATTTCGCAAAGAAGCCCAGCGGCGGACAGATACTCTGTAAGTTCTGCAGCGGCTTCAAGGATGCGGATACTCATTCCGCAGCGTCCGACTGCCTTATGCTCGGCATCTACTTCGATGCTTTCGTCGTGAACTCGTTCGTTACGAACGCTCTTAAATTTATCCGCGAAAAGGCAAAGAACTTAAAGAGCAAGAACTGACATCTGTGAAACAACGCCGTTTCCCCTGCAAGCGCACCGGAAACGGTCGTTTCTCTTTTCACGCATTTATACATATTTATTCGGCAATAAGAAACTACCGGAGGAACATATGACAATCACCCAGAAGATCCTCGCAAAAGCCGCCGGACTCGAAAGTGTCCGCGCCGGTCAGCTCATAAAAGCAAAGCTCGACATGGTGCTCGGAAACGACATAACCTCGCCGGTGGCGATAAATGAGTTCAACAAAGCCGGCTTTACATCTGTTTTCGACAATACACGAATCTCCCTCGTCATGGATCATTTCACCCCGAACAAGGATATAAAAGCTGCCGGGCTCACAAAACAGTGCCGTGCCTTTGCGGGAAAATACGACATCACCAATTTCTTCGATGTGGGTGATATGGGCATTGAGCACGCGCTTCTTCCGGAAAAAGGGCTTGTAGCTCCCGGCGAGTGTGTTATCGGCGCAGACAGCCATACCTGCACATACGGCGCTCTCGGTGCATTCTCCACCGGCGTCGGCTCAACGGATATGGCTATGGGTATGGCGACAGGTATCGCGTGGTTCAAAGTCCCGTCCGCAATAAAGTTCGTGCTTGCGGGAAAGCTCCCGCCGCATACGAGCGGCAAGGACGTGATACTGCACATAATAGGAAAGATCGGGGTTGACGGCGCGCTTTACCGGTCAATGGAGTTCACGGGCGAAGGCGTTCATTCCCTGACTATGGACGACCGGCTCACCATAGCGAACATGGCTATCGAAGCGGGCGCGAAAAACGGCATCTTCGAGGTGGACGACATTACCCGCGAATATCTGAAAGACCGTGTCTCCCGTCCCTACACCGGGTTCACCGCAGACGGAGACTCCGACTACGATGAGATCATCAATATAGACCTTTCCGCCATAAGACCTACCGTTGCATTCCCGCATCTCCCCGGAAATACCCGCACCCTTGATGAGATAACCGAAAAGGTAACGATAGATCAGGCTGTTATCGGATCCTGCACAAACGGGAGGATAAGCGATATGCGCAAGGCGGCGGCTATCCTTAACGGAAAGCGTGTGGCAAAAAATGTTCGCTGCATCGTTATCCCCGCGACCCAGCAGGTCTATCTCGACTGCATCAGAGAGGGTCTTGCGGAGATATTCATAAACGCGGGCTGCGCTCTCAGCACCCCTACCTGCGGCCCCTGTCTCGGCGGACATATGGGCATTCTTGCCGAGGGCGAGCGTGCAGTCTCCACCACCAACCGCAACTTTGTCGGACGCATGGGGCACCCCACGTCCGAGGTCTATCTTGCAAGCCCGGAGACTGCTGCGGCCGCGGCTATAGCGGGTTACATCGGAAACGACATTTTTGACTGAGGAGCATATCTATGAACGCACACGGCACAGCACACAAATACGGTGACAACGTCGATACGGACGTAATTATCCCGGCACGCTATCTGAACACAGCCGACCATGCGGAACTCGCAAAGCACTGCATGGAGGACATAGACGCGGGCTTCACGGCAAAAGTGCAGCCCGGAGACATCATGGTGGGCGGCGCGAACTTCGGCTGCGGGAGCTCCCGCGAGCACGCACCCGTCGCAATAAAGGCAAGCGGCATATCCTGCGTTATCGCATCAACATTTGCCCGCATTTTCTACAGAAATGCGATAAACATAGGGCTTCCGATCCTTGAATGCCCCGAAGCCGCAGCCGATATTTCCGACAAGGACGAGATCGACATAGATTTCGACACCGGCACGATCAAAAACATCACCCGCGGCAAGACTTACAAGGCAGAGCCGTTCCCCGACTTCATCAAGGAGATCATCTCCGCCGGAGGGCTGCTGCAAAGCGCTCTCCGTTCATAAGCAGCGTGTCTGCATATCATCTGCTCCCGAAACGAGGTACATCATGGAAAAGAAAATCGCACTTATTCACGGCGACGGTATCGGTCCCGAGATCGTAGATGAAGCTGTACGCGTTCTCAACAAGACCGCCGATACCTTTGGCCACAAGTTCGCATACACTCCCGTGCTCATGGGCGGGATAGCTATCGACGAGACCGGAGTGCCGCTCCCCGACGAGACGTTAAAAGTATGCAGGGAAAGCGACAGCGTTCTTCTCGGAGCTGTCGGCGGTCCGAAATGGGACAAGGGGGCAGGGAATATGCGCCCGGAAGCCGGTCTTCTCGGCATAAGAAGCGCACTCGGACTTTACGCCAACCTCCGTCCCGCAAAGCTCCTCGCGCCGCTTGCGGAAGCGTGTCCCCTGAAACGAAGCATAACCGACAAAGGGCTTGACCTTCTCATTGTCCGGGAGCTTATCGGCGGCGCTTACTTCGGCGAAAAACGCACTTTCACCGATGAACGGGGCTTTAAGACAGCTACAGACGAGATGAAATACAGCGATTTCGAGATCGAGCGTATCTGCCGCACAGCCTTTGAGCTTGCAAAAAAACGCCGCGGCAAAGTCACAAGCGTTGACAAAGCCAACGTGCTCGATACATCACGGCTCTGGCGCGGGATAGCTCACAAGGTGAGCGGGGAATACCCGGATATTGATTACGAGGATATGCTCGTGGATAATACCGCTATGCAGCTCGTCCGCGACCCGTCCCATTTCGACGTGATCGTGACCGAGAACCTCTTCGGCGACATTCTCTCGGACGAAGCTTCGATGATAACCGGCTCACTTGGAATGATTCCCTCGGCGTCCCTTGCGGACGGGGCGTTCGGACTGTACGAGCCCGTACACGGCTCGGCTCCCGACATTGCCGGGACAGGGAAGGCGAACCCCATCGCAACTATACTGTCAGCCGCCATGATGCTCCGGTTCAGTTTCGGTATGCAGGCTGAGGCAGACGCGGTGGAAAGCGCTGTGAACAAAGTGCTTGAAGCCGGGTACCGCACAGCGGATATAATGAGCGAGGGCTGTAGGCTCGTGGACTGCAAGGACATGGGCGGGCTCATAACCGACAATATTGCATAAATAATGTGTCCTCAATAACTGCCTTTTGGCAGTTATTGCCTGAAAGTCTGTAAAACAGACTTTCAGATGTTGTTTAAATGCTCCTGCGATGCATTTAAACAACGGACACATTCCTTGATGTCAAGCTCATTTCGTCCTTCAGACGAACAAAAGTGCAAGGAAAATCCTAAAATATAAAAATTTTCCTTGCACTTTTGCAGCCAATAAACTGCTTCAAGCTGCGCTATGAA
>JAGBMA010000065.1 GCA_017635095.1 Ruminiclostridium sp.
AGAGTCGTTGAGTACCGTTCCTGTGCCGTGACCGTTGATGTAGTCTATCCGTTCGGCAGTTATCCCCGCGTCATCGAGTGCGTTCTGCATAAGATGAAACGCTTCCTCGCCGGTAGGTTCGGGGCTTGTGGGGTGATATGCGTCATTGCCGCTTGCAAAGCCCAATATCTCGCAGTATATCCTCGCGTTTCTTGCCTGCGCGCTTTCAAGCGTTTCAAGCATAAAGAACGCGCCGCCCTCGCCGATGTTGATACCGTCATGCTTGACATCATACGGGTTGCAGATACCTCCGCTGAGAGCTTTCAGCGCATTGAAACCGAACCCGCCCATTGGTGTCAGCTCCTCCGCACCGCCCGCCACCGCGCATCTGCACAGACCGTTTCTGATAAAGTCGAACGCCATTCCTATTGCGGTAGTTCCGGCTGCACACGAAGCCGAGGATATATCTATCGTTCCGCACACTCCCGCAAGTCCGGCGGCATATACCGCAAACTCATTGCTCATCGCAAGTGTGTCCGCACCTGTCCGGCTGTGTTCAAGATATGCGTTATCACGCGCAAAAAGCGTTCCGAAGAACATACGACAGTCATTGCCGTAAGCGGAGATGTCGGAGCTTGTCAGTCCCGCGTCCGCAAGCATATCCGAAACGGTACGACGGATAATATCATAAAGCCTGTTATTATTGTCAAGTCCGTCGATCTCTCCGAATTTATCGGTGATAAGCGCGGATGCGTCAAAGACCGAGGTCGGCTTTATCTCTCCGCTGAGTGCGCCCATTCCGGTTATAACTACTCTTTTCATTCGTTTATACCGTGTTCGTTCAGATATGCCGCTATCGCGTTCACCGAGTACAGCTTCTTCACATCCTCGGCGGGAACATCGAACCCGAACAGCTCGAATATCATAGTCACAAGCTCCAGCGCGTCCATAGAATCGAGTCCGAGATTAGGACGGTCATCACCCGTGTTGAATATGATCGTATCGTCAGTGAAGCCTGCAAGAGCTTCTTTTTCTATATCAAGATGAGAGACCAGATTCTCTCTTATTTTCGTGAGAAATGCTTCATTCATATAGCTGCCTCCTTTTTGTGGTATATGTAGCTTAATCTTTTACTTGTTTTTGAGATCACATTGGATAAGACCTTGTTCCGGAAGGAATTAGCGTGATCTCCCACTCCGTCCATTGAAAATACGAACTGCGTGCAGCCCCGCCCGCGCACTTTTGCGAATGATTCACACAAGGGGAGCAGTATTGCCGCGCCGCCCTGTAAAGCCGCGGAGGACGAAAGCGTTTTGAATATGGCGCTGTATCTGTCCGGCATATACGCGAACACATACGCGGCGAGCCTTCCGTTCAGAGTACACATCACGCTCACATCTTTCGTGATCTCCGCACCGGGAAGTATAAGGTGCTGATGATTGAGGGGATTTGCGTATTCGCTGTAGGGGGTCTGCCGGTACTGTTCGAGCAGCTCCTCCGACGCTTCCGCGAGGGTAACGGTCGAATATCCCTGCCGCCGGAGCGTTTCGCAGGACTTTCGTCCCTTCTTTTCCATAAACGCGTCCCACCTGTCCCAGAGATCGTCACCGTCACAGCGGAACATATACTTCGAGCCGCACTGCTCAAACCCGAGCTTTTCCAATGTATGTATAAGCGCCGGAGCGAACTCGTGACCGTCCGAGAACGCTGTGCCGAACTGCCCGTCCGCAGTTTTTGCCGCTTCACGGATAAGCGTCTGCATAACGCCCTTCCCGCGAAGCTCAGGCAGAGTGAACACATAGGACATAAACTCCAGGTCGTGAGCATTTGACGAGAGCAGATATCCGGCGGCTTCTCCGTCAAGGTACGCGAGCATTATCCTGCCGCTTTGCTCGGCGCTCATAGCGCACCTGTCGGTAAACGTGGTGCGGTATGAGCCGAAATGCTCACGGTACTGCTCTGTACCGCATTCTTTGATCGTTATCATTACATCACCTTTCAGCGACCTTTTATATGAAAATCGTAAGATGAGCTTCCGCAGGCAGCTACGGACTGATATATTTCTTCGGTTATATGATCTCCCTTGCAGCGCCAGCCGCTATGATAACAATATGATCTGCTGTGATAAAACAACTTGCATCCCATTTCATGACCGTCGGGAGCGTCCTCGCCATTCCAGCACCGTCCTCCGGCGGCAGCTTCAAGCTCGTCTATAGACAGCTTTTCGTCTGTCCTTTCCGCTTGTGCTGTTCTGAACTCCCTATCGGCTTCGATAAGGTCAGCCTCAGTTACATCATAGCCGGCTTCAACAGCCTTTTTCGTAAGCTCGGCAATGTCGGTAATACCCGCGATCTTCGCCTTTAACTCTTCATTTGTCTGAAGCTCTGCTATGAGCTTCTTTGCAGATTCTTTTGACATTTTTCCTCCATTATTAGTTGAATTTGTTGTTTTCGCATCTGTCGTCTATATGGTTACGTTGACAATACCAACGTTCCTTGCACCAGACATTATTATCCTCCTGCCACTTCAAATAATGATAGCAAACTGCACAGCCCAACTCATGACCGTCGGGCGCATTATCGCCGTCCCAGTAGGAGCCTCCCGCGACCGCATCAAGGTCATCGAGTGACAGCTTCTCGTCCGTCTTTGCTGCCTGTACATTTTTCAGTTCCTTCTCGGCTTCGATAAGCTCCGCTTCCGTTACATCGTAGCCCGCTTCTACAGCCTTTTTCGTAAGCTCGGCTATATCGGTGATACCCGCGATCTTAGCCTTTAATTCTTCGTTTGTCTGAAGCTCGGCTATGAGCTTCTTTGCAGATTCTTTTGACATTTTAATGTCCTCCTTTTTTTATTCCCGATCTGAGCCGTATGCCCCAAATCGGATATTTTTTAGCAGAAAATTAAGGCAGCTTATTTTCATCTCTGTCACGCAATGCGGAAATACAAAAATAATTCCGACTGCACCACCAATCACGTCCTAAACATTGATCATAATTATAATAAATCCAAAAACACCCCATTTCATGGCCGTCGGGAGCATCATCACCATTCCAGAGCACACCGCCCGCCACAGCGTCGAGATCATCGAGCGACAGCTTTTCATCGGTCTTTGCTGCCTGTGCGGCTCTCTGCTCTTTCTCGACTTCGATAAGCTCGGCTTCCGTTACGTCGTAGCCCGCTTCAACAGCCTTTTTTGCAAGCTCGGCTATATCGGTGATACCCGCGATCTTCGCCTTTAATTCTTCGTTTGTCTGAAGCTCCGTTATGAGCTTCTTTGCAGATTCTTTTGACATAGTAAAGTCCTCCTTTAAAATTTTGTTTCTGCCGCGGCACTAATTACTGCGGCAGGAACAATGTTCTTAACAAGCGTATCCTTAGTGCAATAACTTACTCAAGTAAACCGGTCAATGAGCATATGTACCATCTTTGTTTCGCTCTTTGTCCCATGCGTTTGCCCTGCAATAATAAGCGTGGGTACACCAAGTATCATTTTCTTCGCACCAGCTCTTGCCATGAAAGCATAGAATACAGTTAAATTCGTGACCATCAGGAGCCACTTCATCAATCCACAGAACACCTCCCGCTGCGGCTTCAAGGTCATCCATAGACAGCTTATCGTCCGTCTTTGCTGCCTGTGCGGCTCTCTGCTCCTTCTCGGCTTCGATAAGCTCCGCTTCCGTTACATCGTAGCCCGATTCTACAGCCTTTTTTGTAAGCTCGGCGATGTCGGTTATACCCGCTATCTTTGCCTTTAATTCTTCGTTTGTCTGAAGCTCGGATATGAGCTTTTTTGCGCTTTCTTTTGACATTTTACTTCTCCTTACAAAGAGTAATGATTATTTTCGCAGAGTCGATTATCGTCCTTGTCAAAGGAGCTACCGGTACAATAATAATCCCATTTGCACCACCAACCACGACTGCTACAATCCGTGTGACCATAATAACTCCAAAAACACCCCATTTCATGACCGTCGGGCGCGTCCTCGCCAGTCCAGTACATACCGCCCGCAACGGCGTCAAGATCGTCGAGCGACAGCTTTTCATCGGTTTTTTCTGCCTGTGCGGCTCTCTGCTCTTTCTCGACTTCGATAAGCTCGTCTTCGGTTACATCGTAACCGGCTTCAACTGCCTTTTTTGTAAGCTCGGCGGGGTCGGTGATACCCGTGATCTTCGCCTTTAATTCTTCGTTTGTCTGAAGCTCGGCTATGAGCTTCTTTGCGCTTTCTTTAGACATAGTTTTATCCACCTTGTTTTGAAAGCAGCCACTACCGCATATAGGTGCAGCAGCGGCTGCTATATTCGTATCTTCTGACCTCGTTTTCAGGCTTCATCATAATTTGCGCCGCATGATTCGCTAAAACGACCATGAGAGCAATACCAAGACTTGCTGCACCATATACCATTTTCTTCCTGCCAATCATAATGATGAAAGCAAGCAGCACAGCCCAGCTCATGTCCGTCGGGCGCGTCCTCACCCGTCCAGAAGCCGCCGCCCGCTACAGCGTCAAGATCGTCGAGTGACAGCTTTTCGTCCGTCTTTGCTGCCTGTGCGGCTCTCTGCTCCCTCTCGGCTTCGACAAGCTCGGCTTCGGTCACATCGTAACCGGCTTCAACAGCCTTTTTCGTAAGCTCGGCTATATCGGTGATACCCGCTATCTTCGCCTTTAATTCCTCGTTTGTCTGAAGCTCGGATATGAGCTTCTTTGCGATTTCTTTTGACATAATTAAGTCCTCCTTTTTCGATTGCTGAGTTCTGTCTTGCTTCGTTGTCTATAGCTTCGGTAATAATTATGAATATTCCTTGTCCATTTCCTTACACCATTTACTATACATATAAGCATTATTACAGTAATAGGATCTGTTGCACCATATACCGTTCTCTACATGATAATCGTATGTGTGGTAAGAAATCCCACACCCCATTTCGTGACCGTCGGGGGCATCCTCGCCTTTCCACAACACACCGCCTGCTGCCGCTTCGAGCTCGTCTAATGACAGCTTCTCATCCGTGCGTTCTGCCTGTGCATTTTTCAGCTCCTTCTCGGCTTCGACAAGCTCGGCTTCGGTCACATCGTAACCGGCTTCGACTGCCTTCTTTGTCAGCTCGGCGGGGTCGGTGATACCGGCTATCTTCGCTTTGAGCTCTTCGTTCGTCTGAAGCTCGGATATGAGCTTCTTTGCAGATTCTTTTGACATTTTCATATCCTCCTGAGATCAAAGTTTGTTTTAATGTTCATACCAGTCCCAATGAGCGACAGAACAATAGTATTCATTATGGCACGGAATATTATTTGTACGCTGGTATTCTTTACCGTGGAACGACACCATGCAGCCCATTTCATGTCCGTCCGGCGCAGTCTCACCCTCCCAGAGCTCACCTCCCGCCGCCGCTTCAAGGTCGTCAAGCGACAGCTTTTCGTCCGTCTTTGCTGCCTGTGCGGCTCTCTGCTCCTTCTCGGCTTCGATAAGCTCCGCCTCTGTCACATCGTAGCCCGATTCTACAGCCTTTTTTGTAAGCTCGGCGATGTCGGTTATACCCGCTATCTTCGCCTTTAATTCCTCGTTTGTCTGAAGCTCTGCTATGAGCTTCTTTGCAGATTCTTTTGACATTTTAATGTCCTCCTTTATAATTTATCATATGCTGCGGCACAAAGCACCGCGACGGATATTCCGGGTTTCTCGATTGGTGGATCCTGTCCTGCTTCTTTGTTTGCAGATTGGGAAGTAATTATCTGTC
>JAGBMA010000006.1 GCA_017635095.1 Ruminiclostridium sp.
GAAAACCTTTTTTGGTAAAAAAAGTCTTTTCTCTCTCCCCTCGACCCCTCTCTCTTTCCAAACAAACTTTAATAGCTGCCGCGCTGAGCGGGACAGTTTCTGCACAACATATAAAAACAGCAGACTCGAAAGTGACGGGTCTGCTGTATCTTTTTGTTGTGAAGAGACTGCCGGGAAAGTCGCGGCAGCTACGGGTGCAGGGCTTGCCCTGCCGCGGTCCAGCTGCGTAAGCTGGCCCCACTCGGGAGAGTAAAGCGCGGGAGCGCCGGACACGGGGCGTGGGGCAGAGCCCCACATGCGCGGGAGCGCCGGACCGCCGCCCGCGTAGGGCGAAAAGGGGGCAGAGCCCCACACGTGCGGGAGAGCCGTCAGATGACGAGCGGAGGGATCCGGTCGATGTCGTAGGGGGTCTCCTGGTAAACACAGAAGTTGAGCCAGTTTGAGTACATGAGACTCGCAGAAGCGCGCCATACATACGGTGGGGTCTGTTCAGGGTCATCGTTGGGAAAATAGCCGTAAGGGAGCCCCACGTCGGTGAGACCTTTGTCACGGTCGCGGAGATATTCATTTTTGAGGGTGTCACGTTCGTATTCGCCATGACCGGTAATGAAGATCTGCCTGCCGCTTAAATCGGATACGGCGTAAACTCCCGCGATGTCGGAATAAGCGAGAAGGCGGAGTTTCGGACAGTTCCGTATGTCCTCGATGCTCACCTCGGAGTGCCTCGAATGCGGGACGTAGAAAATATCGTCAAATCCTTTGAAGAGCGGGTGATTTTCCACCTCTATCTTGTGCGGGAACACGCCGAACATCTTCTTGTCAAGATTGTGCTTGTGGATACCATAGTGATAATAAAGTCCGGCGAACGCTCCCCAGCATATATGCACACAAGAAAATGCGTGCGCCTTTGACCACTCCATTATCGTGCAGAGCTCGTCCCAGTAGTTCACATCCTCGAACTCGTACTTCTCGACCGGAGCGCCGGTGATTATAAGCGCGTCAAAATATTCGTTCTTTATCTCGTCGAAGGTCTTGTAAAAGTTGTCAAGATGCTCTATTGCAGTATGCCGGGATATGTGCGTTTCGGTCCGGAGCAGCGTTATATCCACCTGGATCGGGGTGTTGCTCAAAAGACGGAGAAGCTGTGTCTCGGTCTCGATCTTCTTCGGCATAAGATTGAATATCGCCGCCCTCAGCGGTCGTATGTCCTGTGTCAATGCCTTTTCGCTCGGCATAACAAAGATGTTCTCGTCAAGAAGCGTCTGATACGCCGGCAGTTCGCTCGGTATGTTTATCGGCATTTATCTCATCTCCTGTGCTTTCTTTTGTTCTTCATATTTATATTCATAAAAGAAATTATACCACAAAAATGCGAATAAATCAATGATATTTTCAAAAATTCGGTCTGTCTGACAAAAAATATTGCATTTTCCAGCGTTTTGTGATATAATAAACTGTATATTTGCGTATTGCCGCCGGATAATAAGGATAATACTTTCCGAGGTGAACGCTATGTGCAATGAAATAGAAAACGAAACCGAAGAAACCAAGGACGGGACCCGGACGGACGAGCAGGACGACAACGGTATCGTCGCGTCACGGAACTCCGACCACCTTATACACTGCCTTACCGTTATCGGCGAGATCGAGGGGCACTATATACTCCCGCCGCAGAACAAAACGACGAAGTATGAGCACATAATCCCGGCACTCGTCGCTATCGAACAGGACAGAACGATCGAAGGGCTCCTCATAATACTCAACACCGTTGGCGGTGACGTGGAAGCCGGACTTGCAATCGCGGAACTTATCGCGGGCATGGAAACGCCGACGGTATCTATAGTTGTCGGGGGCGGTCATTCTATCGGCGTGCCCCTTGCGGTATGCGCGAAGAAAAGCTTCATCGTACCCACCGCAACCATGACGATACACCCGGTGCGCATGAACGGACTCGTTCTCGGCATTCCACAGACCCTTTCATATTTCGACAGAATGCAGGAGCGCATCACAAATTTCGTCACCCGCAACAGCCGTATCTCAGCCGATCACTTCCGCGAGCTCATGATGAAGAAAGACGAGCTCGTAATGGACGTAGGTTCGGTGGTTGACGGCGAGACTGCAGTAAGGTCGGGACTTATAGACCATCTCGGCGGGCTCTCCGACGCGATAAAATGCCTGTACTCGCTCATAGACGAGCGTAACGCCGCACTTTCCGCGAAAGGAGAAAATAAATGATACTTCATTCTATCATAAGCCCGCACGACATATTCTGTAATACGGACGTGCAGCCGGAAAAAACTGCATACAAAAGGATAGAAGGCGGTATCGTTGAGGTCGCGGATCACAGGGTAAGGCGGCTTATTTCCACCGACCCGAGACTCTATCTCGACAGACGCTACCTGCCGTATTCCGAATACAAAGACTGAAGCAGCTTCTGCGGAAGCTGCAATAACAAGGAGATATACATAATGGACGATATTATCAGCGTGATAATACAGGGCGTGATCCAAGGGCTCACCGAGTTTCTGCCCGTGTCAAGCTCGGGTCACCTTTCCGTGGCAAGGCACTTCATGAACGTGTCCGACAACGGTCTCACCCTTTCGATCGTATTGCATCTCGGTACGCTCCTCGCGGTATTCATCGCGTTCCGCAAGCGGATATGGGGTATGATAAAGGAATTTTTCCTCTCGATACGCGATATCTTCACCGGAAAGTTCCGCTGGTCACAGATGAACGACGACAGGCGCATGATGGTCATGGTCATACTCGCGACCCTCATTCTTGTCCCGTTCGCGCTCATAAAGGACTGGTTCACCTCGGTGCAGGAAGACGGCGACATAATCTTTGAGGGCTGTGCGTTCATCTTCACCGCGATAGTTCTGATACTCTCGGACGCCTGCGTGAAAGGCCACAAGACCGGCAAGGATATAAAAGTCAAGGACGCTGTGACAGTGGGACTGTTCCAGGTGATAGCCCTGTTCCCCGGCGTGAGCCGTTCGGGAAGCACGGTATCGGCGGGGCTTTTCTGCGGACTTGCCCGCGATACGGCTGTCGCGTTCTCATTCATACTCGGTATCCCCGCTATCCTCGGAAGCGCAGTCCTCGAAGCAAAGGACATCATAGGCTCTGACCTGCAGCTTGACCCGGTGCCCCTCGCGATAGGCGCGGCGGTGTCGGCGGTAGTCGGGCTTCTCGCGATAAAGCTCGTACAGGTCATCATCAAGAACGACAAATTCAAGATATTCGGAATATACACGCTGCTGCTCGGACTTGCCTGCATAGGCATCGGCATCTGGGAAAACGTTACGGGCACTAGCCTGTTCTTTGCAGCATAAGGGAACCTATAAAAACCCAATTTGAGAGAAAAAGAGCTATCCACTTTATGCCGCTTTGTATGCGCGCGTCCTGCGCGCTTTTGCGGCAATACCACGGCTTCCTGCCGTGACCGTCTACTGCGTCGGCTTTCCTTGTATCCGACGCCAGAGCAGGATGCTCTGACTATGCCGCCCCAATAGCGCATGGATGCGCTTTAATCAGCGGCATAAGAGCTATTCTCATTTTCTCTTTTCAAAGCGGTTTTTAGAGGTACCAATAAAAAACCCGTCCGCCCGGGAGAATGAGCGGCGGACGGCAAGGAAGGTTGAAAATGGCAGAAAGCAAAAAGAGCGCCGGAACGGGAAAAAAACAGTCCGCTGCCGCGCTTGAGAAGAAAAAAGCAGAGCTTATGAGAGCGAACGCGAAACGCCGCCACACGATATCGGTGGTGATGTTCGCGGCAGGTCTCCTCATACTCGCGCTGGCGTGCATAGGAGACGCGTTCGCGGATAAGCCGTCGGCATGGGACTCGCTTCACGGGTTCCTTTTTGGCGTTTTCGGGATCCCCGCGTTCCTCGTGGGACCTGTGCTCATCTACATAGCCGTGATGATCTCGGCGGATATGACGAAAGCCACGGTTGCGAAACGTATGATGCAGCTGCTGCTGCTCATACTCATGCTGTGCGCGGCGGCACAGGTGTTCTTTGTCGGGAGCATAGGTGACCCGGCGGCAGAAGACCCGTCCTTCGGCGACACCCTCGCCTATGTCTATGACAGAGGCAAACTGCTCTCGGGAGGCGGGGCCGCAGGACTCGTTCTCGGCGCACCGCTTCTCCTGTTCGGTCAGGTAGGCGCTATCATCATACTTATTCTTGCCGCATTCGTGGCATTCATGATAATCACGGACAAGTCCCTTGCGGATCTTTTCAACGCGTTCAAAAAGCCTGCGGAGAAAATAAAGGAGCATCATGAACGGGCTGTCGAGGAGCGGGAGTATATCCGCCCCGAGCTCGAACAGCTCGAAGCCCAGCGCCGTGCGCAGCGCGAAGAAGAACGTGAGCGCAGAAGCGCGGAGCGTGCGGCTAAGCGCACCGAGCGCGAACAGACCGCAGAAGAAAAGCGCAGGAACAAATTCGCGTCAATTGCAGGCGTGACCACCGCCGCACAGCAGGAGGTCTCCGAGGAGGACAAGAAAGAAGCTGCACAGAAGGAACTCGTTAAGAAGGATCCTCTTGCGGAGCAGAAAAAGGACAGCGCCGAGTTCCGCAAGGATCTCCGCGATTACCTCAATGTAAAATACGACGGGAGCCGCAAGGGCGGTCTTTCCCCGAACCTCGCGTTCCCTGTCGATGACACTCCCTCCGAGCCGTACAGACCCGATGCGCCCAGATACGCCGACGAATCCGGCGACGAGAGCGTGGGCAAGCACCTGAACCCGGTGGTGAAGCATGAAAGTCTCATAGATCCGTCTGTTGCCGCCGCAAGAAAAGAGGAGCAGGAGACCACCGATACCGCCGCTGTTCTGCCGGCTGCAAACACGGCAGTTCCGGAGCAGAACAACGAGCCCGAGCCGCCCGCAGAGGACGATCTTCCCTTTGACATTGTCACGCCCGTAAAGCAGCCCGAGCCGCAGCCGGGACCTGCACCGGAGGAGAAAAAAGAAAGCGATATAGTCGAAGCAATAAAGGATTTCACCCGCGAACAGGCTGAAAGAGCCGCAGCCGCCGAGGACAACGCCCGTGTTCTGGGGACTGTAATAAACGAGGACGAGAACGGCCAGCAGCGTGTCAGCGAGATCATCGCCGAAAGCGATCAGTACACCCTCCCGCCCCTTGAACTGCTCAACGATGTGGTGCATGAGCGCTCGGACGAAGATATAAACGCCGAGATAGCTCATAACGCACAGACCCTCGTAAGCGCCCTCAAGAGCTTCGGCGTTGAGACGAAATTCCTTGAAGCTGCCCGCGGACCGTCCGTAACGCGCTATGAGCTCCAGCCCGCCCCCGGCGTAAAGATCTCAAAGATCACCGGTCTCGTGGACGATATCGCCCTCAACCTCGCCACCGCGGGAGTGCGTATCGAAGCGCCTATCCCAAACAAAGCGGCTGTCGGCATCGAGGTGCCGAACAAGACCGTTGAGTCTGTGCCTTTCCGCGAAATGGTTGATACCAAAGAGTTCCGCGAAACTAAGAGCAAGCTCGGCGCAGTCCTCGGAAAAAGCATATCCGGCGACATCGTTATCGCGGATATCGCGAAAATGCCGCATATACTTATCGCCGGTACCACAGGTTCCGGTAAGTCGGTCTGCGTAAACTCGATCATAATGAGCATTCTTTTCCGCTCTACTCCGGACGAGGTGCGCTTCCTCATGATCGACCCGAAAGCCGTCGAGTTCATGATATACAACGGTATCCCGCACCTGCTCATTCCCGTTGTCACCGACCCGAAGAAGGCTTCCGGCGCTCTCGCCTGGGCAGTCACCGAAATGCTCAACCGTTATAAGCTCTTCTCGGACAACAACGTCCGTGATCTTACCGGATACAACAAACTCGCAAAGACCCGTGAGGATCTCCAGGTGCTCCCGCAGATCGTCATTTTCATTGATGAGCTCGCCGACCTCATGATGGCTTCGCCCGGCGAAGTCGAGGACAGTATCTGCCGTCTCGCGCAGATGGCAAGAGCCGCGGGAATGCACCTCGTTATCGCTACTCAGCGTCCCTCCGTCAATGTCGTTACCGGTGTCATCAAAGCCAATATTCCGTCGCGTATAGCGCTCAAAGTCGCTTCACAGGTGGACAGCCGCACCATAATCGACGGCGCCGGAGCCGAAAAGCTGCTGGGCAAGGGCGATATGCTTTATGCCCCGGTGGGCATGGTAAAGCCTTTGCGTGTGCAGGGCTGCTGGATCTCCGACAAGGAAGTCGAGCGGGTAGTCGAATTCATCAAGAACTCCTTCATTCTCGACTATGACCAGTCCGTCATCGAAGAGATCGACCGTCAGGCCGAGCTTGCGGCACAGAAAGCCGATAAGGGCGGCAAAGGCCGTGACGAAGACGACGGCGGCGGAGTTGACGTAAACGACGACAAGCTCGATGAAGCGATCGAGGCAGTCATAGAGGCGGGACAGGCCTCCACCTCTTATCTCCAGCGCCGTCTCAAGCTCGGCTACGGCCGTGCTGCCCGTCTTATCGACACCATGGAACAGCTCGGAGTCGTTGGCGGCTTCGAGGGAAGCAAGCCCCGCCAGGTCATCATGACCAAACAGGAATGGTACGAGCGCAAAATGAACAAGGATTCGTAAAAGGAGAACGACATGGGCGATAAAACCGGGAGCCTGAAAGTGCTGAACCGTGATGTGGTCAAGTACATAGCGATATTCTTCATGTTCTGGGGGCATCTTTTCGCATGGCTGACACTCCTGGAATACAGCCCCGCCGGGATCTCCGACCCGTATGCAGTTATGCCGCTGTGGCAGAATATCCTGTCACACGCTTCGCTTGTCTGCCCGCCGGTAATGTTCTTCATGATCGCGGACGGCTACAAATACACCCGCGACCGTAAAAAATACGCGCTAAGGCTGCTCATATTCGCCTGCATCACACAACCCTTTGACTGGCTCGTTTTTGTTCCGATAAACGGCTGGTGGACTACAAACGTGATATTCACGCTGCTGTTCGGACTGCTGGCGATAATGGCATGGGAGAGCAGGCTGAAAAAGTGGCAGCGGGTACTGCTCGTTATTCTTTGCACCGGCGCGACACTCGCTATGTTTGCGGCCTGGGAGATATTCGGCGTACTGTTTATACTGTTTCTGCACGTTTACCGTGATAAACCGAAAGCAAGGTTCATTTCATATACTGTTATCACTTGTATATGGAAAGGACTTGAGGTGATCTGGCAGCTTATCGGCGGTACGTTCGACGGTGCGGCGATATACAATGACGTGATGGATCTTGTGTTCATCATGCTCGGATACGTTCTTGCGGCTGTATTCTGCAACGGGAAAAAGGGAAAGCACCCGATATTTGCGAAGTGGTTCTTCTACGTTTTCTACCCGGTGCATTATCTGATAATATTTGCAGTCTATACATTTTTCGGAAGAAATATCGTAACTTGAAAAGCGAGGTGATCTTATGCCGTTTCTGCCGGTATCGCGCGAAGATATGAAAGAGCGCGGGATAGAGCAGTTCGACTTTATATGCATAACGGGGGACGCGTATGTCGATCACCCGTCTTTCGGCATCGCCATAATCTCGCGGCTCCTCGAAAGTTTCGGCTGCACAGTCGGAATGATCGCTCAGCCCGTGAGCGACGCGGACTTCACCCGTCTCGGAAGACCGAAGTACTGCTTCATGGTCACAGGCGGGAACATCGACAGCATGGTGTCCAACTATACGGTTGCACTGAAAAAGCGCAACGACGATGCCTACAGCGCCGGCGGCAGAGGCGGAAAGCGCCCCGACCGTGCGGTCAACGTGTATTGCAGAACGCTTAAAAGGCTCTTCCCCGAAACAGAGATAGCGATAGGCGGTCTCGAGGCTTCGCTGCGGCGGTTCGCGCACTATGATTACTGGGACGACTGCGTTATGCCGTCGATACTTGTGTCAAGCGGCGCGGAGCTGCTCATGTACGGAATGGGCGAGCTTACCGTCACCGAGATATGGAACCGCTTCAAAGCAGGCGATAAGCTCCGGGATATGCACGACATACGCGGGACCTGCTACCTCACAGAGCCGGTGAATACCCCTATCGGCGCCGTGCAGTGCGACAGCTTCGAGCTTGTGCGCGACAACAAGAAGGCCTACGCGAAAGCCTGCCGCAAGCAGTACGACGAACAGGACGAGATCTACGGACGCACTGTCGTCCAGCGCCACGGTGACGAGATGCTCGTTCAGAACCCGCCCCAGCGCAGCCTTACCCAGTCCGAGTTTGACCGCGCCTACGAGCTGCCGTATATGCGGGCATACCACCCCATGTACGAGAAAGAGGGCGGAGTGCCGTCAATAAAGGAAGTCGAGTTCTCCATAACCCACAACCGGGGCTGCTTCGGCTTCTGCAACTTCTGCTCCATAGCCCTACACCAGGGCAGACGTGTCCAGACAAGAAGCGCGGAGTCCGTACTCAATGAGGCGAAAGAGCTTGCAGCTTCTCCGAACTTCAAGGGATATATCCACGATGTCGGCGGTCCCACAGCGGATTTCCGCTTCCCGTCCTGTGAAAAACAGATAAAAAGCGGGCTCTGCAAGGGCAGGAAGTGTCTTGCGCCGGAGCCCTGTCCGAACATGAAGGTGGATCACAGCGAATATCTGTCCATACTCCGGAAAATGCGGGACATAAAGAACGTGAAAAAGGTGTTTATCCGCTCCGGGATACGCTATGACTATCTTATAGAAGACAAGAACGATGAGTTCATGAAGGAGCTCATAGCGAACCATATCAGCGGTCAGCTCAAAGTCGCTCCCGAGCACGCTTCCAATAAGGTGCTCGACTACATGGGAAAGCCGCATATCGAAGTGTACGAGCGCTTCGAGAAGAAATTCTACGACATAACCAAAGGAATGGGGAAAGAACAGTACCTCGTGCCGTACCTCATGTCGTCCCACCCGGGCTGCACACTCAACGACGCGGTGGATCTCGCCGTGTTCCTCAAAAAGCACAATATCCGCCCGGAGCAGGTGCAGGATTTCTACCCCACCCCGGGAACGATCTCAACGGCTATGTTCTATACCGGACTTGACCCGTACACCATGGAGCCGGTATTCGTCCCGAGAAAATACGAGGAAAAGAAGCTCCAGCGGGCTCTTCTGCAGTATTACAAGAAAGAGAACCGCGAGCTTGTGGAAAAGGCGCTTACGATAACGGGCAGACGAAACCTGATCGGAAGCGGCGCAAACTGCCTGATACCGGCTCTGCCCGAGGGCAGAAAGGTCGGTGGCTATGGAAGAGACTCACAGCGGGGAGCAGACAGATCTGCTTCCGGACACGGACGTCCGGGAAACCGGTACAAAACGAAAAAGCGCCGCAGGTAAGATCATTCTGATCTCTGCGGCAGCGCTCTATTTTCTTGCATTCGCGATACTCTCCCTGAACAGTATCTTCGGCATCAGCGACAGCCTTCCGGCATGGGAAGACCTGTACTATGCAGCCGGTCTCAGAGTGACGGCATACACCGGTCATGAGAGCGGCACAGTCTCCGTTCACTTCATCAATGTCGGACAGGGTGACTGTGCCCTTATACGCACAGGTGAAAAGAATATCCTCATAGACAGCGGCGAATGGGAGGAATATACGAAAGTATCGCGATATCTCTCCGCACAGGGTATCACTGACCTCGACAGCGTGATAATATCACATCAGCACTCCGACCACATGGGCTGTATGTACCGCATAGTTCAGCGTTTCGGCGCATCTGAGATAATAATGCCCGAAGTGCCGGAGTATCTTCTTCCCGCTTCCGGGTCTTTCGTAAAGCTGGAAGAACTCGTGAAAGAAATGAACATACCCGTCCGCGCCGCAGCGCCGGGTATCACGGCAGATACGGACGGCTGCGGCAAACTCACGTTCATAGCTCCGGTAAATGAATATGATGACCTCAACAACTTCTCCGCTGTCGTAAAATATACATTCGGAGATGTGAGTTTTCTGTTCTGCGGAGACATAGAAAGCGAAGCGGAAGCCGACATCATTGCTTCCGGCGCCGACCTTTCCGCAACGGTGATAAAGGCTCCGCACCACGGGAGCCTTTCGTCGAGCACAAAAGCCTTTATAAATGCAGTTTCGCCGGAATACACCGTGTTCTGTGCAGGAAACGAGAGCGAATACGGTCACCCGAACGCAGATGTGGTACAGCGCTACACCGCGATCGGATCCGAGATATACCGGACTGCCTCAGACGGCGATATCGTCTTCGTCACCGACGGAAGCAACATAGAAGTATATACCACAAAACAGCGCTCCGACGCGGCATGAGCCGGCTCAGAGCTTTCTGAACCGCGGAGTGCCGCTTTCATCGACAGTTTCGTTCCACATGGAAGCGGGTCTTGTCCAGAGCCCACCCTCGCCGTAAAGTGCACGATACACCACCATCGGTTCGAGGGTCTCGGAATGGCGCGCGATACCCGTGACTTCGTACTCGTTCCCTTTGTAATGGCGGTATCTTCCCGGCAGTATGGCGTTTACCGCATCTTCGTAGGTCATACTTATATCCTCCTCTGAAAAAATAAACGGCACAAGTTACGCCTGTGCCGTTTTTGTTTATGGTTACTTTTTAACGACTGCGATCCTGATATCGCCGAAGGAGAAACTCAGGGATACCGAGATGCCGTTTTCGGGAACGGTCATCATAAGGTTGTCCTCCGGGGTCTGGGGCGAGAGCTCATACTCAACGCCGCGGTTATTGGACTCGTTGACTGCAAAAAGACCGTTCTGGAGATTGAGCAGTTCGCCTACACAGGCTTTGGTGTAATCGTCGGGCTCGGAGAGATTCTCACCCGCATATCTTGCGGCGATCCCCACAAATCCGCGTTCGGTGCCGCCGAGTACGATGTGCCATTCCGCATCGCTCTTTATATCCTGACAACAGGCGTAGTTCATCGAGATCGTGCTGTTCTTGGCTACTCCCGCAAGCGAGAAATCATCTCCGAGGAAGCGGATAAGGTTGCGTATGAAGAGCAGGATATACTCCGCATAGAAGTCCCTGTCCTCCATGCCGTCTATGCCAAGGATCTGTATCATTTCATTCTCAAGGCGTTCTTCTTCGCTTTCGCCGTCTATGAGCGAGAACTTCTTTTTGTAATCGAAGAGCGCGTCCTCGAACTGCTTGTTGGTGATAAATCCGAAGTCTATGAGAGCCTGTCCGAGCACGAGGTTCGCGTTTTTCTGGCGTGAGAGCAGGCTTCGCACCTGTTCTTCCGTTAGAAAGCCTTTCTCGACTGCAATATCGCCGAAACGCTTATCGACGGTATGCTGTGCTTCATGCACTTCCTCGACCTGTTCCGCGGTCATGTATCCGGCATCTATCGCAGCCGCTCCGAGCTTTGCCTTTATGCGCGACATTGCGGTGAGCGCCGCGTGGAGCTCGTCGGCGTCGATGACCCCGCTGTTTAAAAGATAATGTCCGAAAAGCTGAGTGTACATAAGCTCCCCCTTATTCCTTGAGCATACGGTTTATGATCTTGAGGACGTCTTCTTCCTTGACGGGCTTCTGGAGGAACTCGAAAGCGCCTTCCTTTATTGCAGCTATAAGGTTTCCCTGTGTGCCGACGGTGGAAGCCATAACGACCCTTGCTTCGCTGTCAAATCCCCGTATTTCCCGGAGTGCCTCGATACCTGTTTTTCTGGGCATGACTATGTCCATGAACACGAGGTCGGGCTTCTTTTCTTTATAGATATCAACGGCCTGTTCGCCGTCTTCCGCGTTTATGATATTTGTTATGCCGATGCGCGAGAGCATTTCCGCAAGCTTTTTTCTTATGAGCGGGGAATCATCGCACAGCATGACTGTAATCTCAGATATTTTCATGATGATCTCCTTTCGTGTTGTTGATATATTCAGATCATACAAGTATATTATACTATATTTTTTCCAAAATTACAAGAAGCAATATCGGTTTTTGACAAATATGTCATATTTCACAAATTTCACTGCCGCGGACGGCTGTGCTGCTTGTCGGAATGCGGAGAAAAAAACAGAGATTGTGCAATTTACACAATCTCTGTATTGCTGCGTCTGTTTCAGATCTGCATTATATATTCGATGCCCGCATTTTCAAGAGCAGTCTTGAGCTCTTCCATAGCGTTGACGGTAGCATTGTCATCAAATATCTTGGCGATCACGGATTCATGGTGCTCCTCGGTATATTTTGTGATGACGGATATGATGTTGTCAAGATCGGACTCTTCCGCGCCGAAAACGTATGTCGAGCCGGACACGGTTATGTCGGTGTACGCCTGGGGCTTTGTGGTCTCGGAGGGGTCTTCCGGCGAAACGGTCGTCTCCGCAGCACCGGCGGAAGCTGCAGGCGCAGGGTCGGATCCGCCGCCCTTCTTGTTCGCGTTTGGTCCTATGCCGAAGCCGAAGGGGTCAAAGAAAAAGATGACCGCCGCAAGCACCGCGATTATGAGCAGAAGAAAGAGTATTATCTTTCCGCCTGCTTTGCTGCGCTTTTTCAGCTTCCGGTTCTGTTTTTCAAGCTTTTCGTTCTGCTTCTCAAGCTTTTCGTTCTGTTTTTCGATATCGTTTGCCATGATTTTCTCCTTTTCATCGTGAAATGTTTATGTATGTACAGTAAAATCTGCTGTAATCCTTGCCGACTTTTTCTGCCGCCGCAGTTACCGTCCTGACATCACGGTACAGTGCCCTTCCCCCGTCATAGACAAGTGCGCAGAGTATCACATCGTCCTTTCCGAGACCCGATCCGTCAAGCACGCTCTTTATCCTGTCCGCGATATCGTCCTCGGACGCTATGAGCATATGGGTGATCTCTCCGTCCTCGTCGAGTATTATGAGCTTTCCCACCGCGTCGTAGCTGAGATTGAGCGTTATCATGCGACCCTCGGCGAACTCGTCGAGTGCCTTCTGATTTGCGACTGCAAGATCTTCGGCATTCTCGTCAAGAAAGCGTTCGTACTGTGCTTTCACCGTATCGAGCTCGGTCTGCATCTCCGCGGTCATGCGGTCAAACTCCGCCTGTTTCGCGGCAACAGTCTCCGCCGCGTCCGCTCTTACCCTGTCCGTCTCGGTCTCCATGTTCATCATGACCCAGAACAGCATGATAAGAATTACGTCGAGCAGCGCGGTGAGCTCTATGGCGATACCTTTATTCTTCATTCCCGGCATCACCGCTTTCATCGCCGCCGCTTACCGGAGCGGGATCCGTGCCGGCTGCCTCCGGGGCAGTGTCCGCTCTCGCGGCAGCTTCTTCTCCGGAGTTGCTTTCAAGATAAAGCCGGACGCTCTTTTCGTTGCTCTCTATCTCGGGCGAGATAACGCCGTCGAGAAACTTGAACAGGATCGCGAATATGAGCCCCCAGAACGTTGATGTGAGCGCGCCGTAGAAATTGCCGGTGACATTCTCCATATCCGACACGAGCCCGAGGAGCGACACCACCGTGCCGAGAATACCGAGAAGCGGGAATATGCCGGTTATGTTCACGAACAGGGCGTAGAACCTGTCCATAGCCGCCCGGAGCCCGAGAACGTCCTCCTCGTGCAGCTCGGAGACGCGCCTGTCCGCCTCACGGCGCGAAAGGTTGAAATGCGGCACATATATCGTATGGGTCATGTGCCCGCGGAGCTTGTCCGCCGACGTTTTGACCATGTAAAACACAAACCCGTTGAAGATCGCGGCAAGGAATATGATGATATCAAATCCCCAGAAGTTCATGAAGATAACGGAAAAAATGTTCATACTCATCACCTCGTACAGATTATATTCTATCACATAATCGCACAAAAATCAACATCTTTTGCATTCCCCGGAGCAAAGCCGCGTTGTGATAATGCACAAAATTCTTGACTAAGCATGAAAAATGTGGTATAATAACTTTGCTGAATCACTTCCCGCACTCAATCCGTCACTGAGTCGGCAAACTAAGGAGGATTTTTTAATGGCAGTAAAATACTGGGACGAAAAGATCGAGACAATGGAACTCGCGGAGATGAAGAAACTCCAGAGCGAACGTCTTGTAAAACAGGTAAAACACGTCTGGGACAACGTGCCGTATTACCGTAAAAAAATGGAAGAAAAAGGCGTTACGCCCGATGATATAAAGGGTATCGAGGATCTTCACAAGCTCCCGTTCCTGAGCAAGGCGGATCTGCGTGACTCCTACCCCTACGGACTTCTCGCAGAACCCCTGAAGAACTGCGTGCGTATCCAGTCCACCAGCGGTACCACCGGTAAGCGCGTGGTCTCGTTCTATACACAGAATGACGTGGATCTCTGGGAGGAGTGTGTTGCAAGAGCCATAACCGCTGCGGGCGGAACAGATGAGGATGTCTGCCAGGTAGCATACGGCTACGGACTTTTCACCGGCGGTGCCGGACTTCACGGCGGCTCGCACAAGGTAGGATGTCTCACTCTCCCGATGTCCTCGGGAAATACGGAGAGACAGATCCAGTTCATGATGGATCTCGGTTCAACTATCCTCTGCTGTACACCGTCTTATGCCGCTTACATCGGAGAGACGCTCCATGAAATGGGATATACCCCGGACGACATAAAGCTCAAAGCCGGCATCTTCGGAGCCGAACCCTGGACCGAGGAAATGCGCCAGCAGATAGAAAAGTCTCTCGGCATAAAGGCATACGACATCTACGGACTTACCGAAACAAGCGGCCCCGGCGTTGCTTTCGAGTGCGAAGAACAGCACGGAATGCACATAAACGAGGATCACTTCATCGCCGAGATAATCGACCCCGATACCGGAGAGGTGCTCCCCGAAGGCTCAAAGGGCGAGCTCGTGTTCACAAGCATAACCAAGGAAGCTTTCCCGCTCCTCAGATACAGGACCCGTGATATCTGCGTCCTTACAAGAGGCAAGTGCTCCTGCGGAAGAACTCTCGTGAAGATGACGAAGCCCATGGGCAGAAGCGATGATATGCTAATAATCAAGGGCGTGAACGTGTTCCCGTCACAGATCGAGACCGTTCTCATAAAGGACTTCAAGGCTACACCGAACTATCAGATCATCGTTGACAGAATCGGTACCACAGATACATTCGAGATAAAGGTGGAGCTCTCCGACGATATGTTCAGCGATACGATAAAGGACGTCGTAACGCTCGAAAAGAAGCTCGGCGCGGATATCCAGCAGATCCTCGGCATCAAGGCGAAGATCACCCTCGTTGAGCCGAAATCCATACCGCGTTCCGAGGGCAAGGCAGTCCGTGTGATCGACAAGCGTAAGCTCGTTTGATAAAGGGAGGAATAATCATGACAGTAAAACAGTTATCCGTATTCGTAGAAAACAGACCCGGCCGTCTCTGCGCGGTAACGGAGGCTCTCGCTTCCGCCGGCATCAATATCCGCGCCGTGTCAATAGCCGACACAAAGGATTTCGGCATCATGCGCATCATCGTAAACGATACCGATAAGGCTGTTGCCGCTCTCAAGGAGAAGGGCTTCATAGCTTCCGCAGCCAACGTTATCGCCGTATTTGCAGACGACAAGCCCGGCAGCATGGCTTCGATAATGAAGACCCTCTACAACGACAACATCAGCGTGGAATATATGTACGCTGCATTCCTCAATCCCACAAAGGGTATCGCCTGCCTCATACTCCGCGTCGATAACAACGACAAGGCTGTTACCGCCCTTACGGAAGCAGGCTGCAAGCTCCTCACCGAAAAGGAACTTGCCGAAATATAAACTCGGACAAGATAAAAAAGCGGCATTCCCGTAAACGAGGGAATGCCGCTTTTTGGTTCATACAGTGGCGCTGTTCTTTCTGCGGTCTATGTATTCGGTAACGGTCGTTATAAGATTGGCGATCTCAAACGGCTTGGCGATGTGCGTGTCCATTCCGCTCTCGATAGACATACGCCTGTCCTCCGCTCCGGCATTGGCGCTCAGCGCAATTATCGGGAGCTTTTCGGCATATTCACTTCCCAGCGCGCGTATCGCCCGCGTAGCTTCATAGCCGTTCATTTTCGGCATCTGGATATCCATGAGCACAAGGTCGTAGTAACCCTCCGGGTGATCTCTTACCGCATCGACCGCTTCACAGCCGTCAACCGCCGATTCCGCGGCAAAGCCGTATTTTCTGAGCACAGTCTCCGCCAGCATACGGTTTATCTCTATGTCCTCCGCAATAAGGATACGCCTTCCGTTGTTGCGGCTTATATCTGCCGAGCCGAGGCTGTCGGGACTCTTCCCTGCCCCTGCATCTTTTTCGGCTGTTTTGAGCGGCAGCTTCACGGTGAATTCAGAGCCCTCGCCTTTTTTGCTCACCACGGATATACTTCCGCCCATGAGGTCGAGCAGGCTCTTCGTTATGGAAAGCCCGAGACCCGTGCCGGGATATCCGGTCTCGGTGGAGCTCCGCTCACGCTCGAACACCCGGAATATCCTGCTCAGGAACTCCTCGGACATTCCGATGCCGTTGTCCGAAACTTTTATCTCGTAAACATTATGTCCCGACGGCGTGACTTCGCTCACGGAAGCGGATATCCTCACGCAGCCGCCTTCACCTGTAAACTTTACGGAATTGCTCATAAGGTTGGACAGGACACGGCGAAAGCGGGCGCTGTCAACACAGACCGGATCGTCGGGTATATTTATATCCGACTCCACGGAGATATGCTTTACCTTTGCCTGGGGGAGCACCATTCCGACGACTGCGCTTATCTGAGCGGAAAGGCTGCATACATCGGTCTTTATACTGATCCGCCCGCTCTCTATGCTGCTCATCTCAAGGATATCGTCTATGAGCGAGATCATGTGGCGATTGGAAGTATCGACCTTATCGAGATAGTCCGCCAGCAGCTCCGGGTCGTTTATGTGGCTTTTTGCAAGCGCAGTAAAGCCCATTATGGAATTCATCGGAGTTCTTATGTCATGAGAGATGTTGAACAGGAAGTTCATCTTCGCACTGTTGACCTGGCGCTCACGCTCAAGCTTCTCCGCGAGCCGCTTGTCGGTGGCATCGTTGATGAAAACGTAGTATAGGTCGCCGTAGTCGTCGGAATGCACGAAATGACCGTAATCGTCAACATACCGGATAATGCCGTCGGTGCGTATTATACGGTATTCCACATAGTCAAGGTTGCTGCTGTTCCCGGAGATCTGCTCACTTATAGAACGCTCGACTTCTTCGAGATCATCGGGGTGGATCATGCCCCGGAACGTATTTCCGGTGATCCGTCTGAACTCGTCGTAGTCGCTGCAGCCGAAAATATCCATCACCGGCTTGTTCGCGTAAAGTATCTCCTCGCTGCTGTCCGCCTTGTAGATGAAAAAACCGCCGGGCATACAGTCCGCAAGCTGCTCGACTATCGGGAGCGTCTCTTCGGAAAGGATAAAGTGGTCTGTTTTATTCATGATTTGCCTCTTTTATCATGGTATAAGCTCCGAGAGAGTCTCGTAGAGCCTGTCCGGTTCGACCGGCTTGGAAAGGTGTGCGGTCATGCCCGCCTGGAGCGAGAGCTGAACGTCCTCGTCGAAAGCGTTGGCGGTCATGGCGATCACAGGTATAGTCCGGGCATCGCCGCGATCCAGCGCCCTTATCTCCGCCGTTGCATGAAGTCCGTCCATGACCGGCATACGCACGTCCATGAGCACGGCGTCGTAGTAATTCTCCGGGCTGTTCGTGAACATCTCCACCGCGATCTTTCCGTTCTCCGCGTGCTCTGTGACGATACCTTTCATGGAGAGTATCTTCTTCATTATCTCCGCGTTTATCATAACATCTTCCGCCAGCAGTATCCGCTTGCCGCCGAGTTCCGCGTGATGCTTCGCTCCGGCGGAGGAAGTGGTCTTTCTGCGGATCGCGCGTCTGAATTCGCTCATGACGCTTGCGGCAAAAAGCGGCTTTGACATGAAGCCGTCAACTCCGGCATTCTTCGCTTCTTCGGCTATGTCGTCCCAGTTATAGGCTGTGAGTATTATTATCGCGGAATCGTTGCCTGCAAGATCGCGTATCGCTCTTGTGACCTCCACGCCGTTCTGCCCGGGCATCTTCATATCCACGAGAATGAGGTCGTAAGCCTCTCTTCTGGCAAGCTTCAGCTTCACATTCTCCACAGCCTCGGCTCCGCTGGTGCAGATGTCGGCGGAAATACCGATCTCGTCGAGCACGATCTTTGCGTGCTCACAGTCAACGCTCTCGTCATCTATGACAAGAACGCGCATATCCTGCGGGCGTATCTCGCTGTCGCCGCTGTCATCGCTCCTGTCGCTCGCTTTGAGGGTGACATTGACGATGAACTCCGTCCCCTCGCCTTTCTTCGACTTCACGCTGATATTTCCGTTCATCATCTCGACTATGTTCTTTGTTATCGCCATGCCGAGACCCGTACCGCCGTACTTGTTGGTAGTGGCGCCGTCCTCCTGGCTGAAAGGCTCAAAGAGCTTCGGAAGGTACTCCTCGTCCATGCCTATGCCGGAATCCTTCATCACGAACCTGAGGGTGCATTTATCGCCGAAAGACGCGGCATTCTCCACCGTAAACGTGACCTTGCCGCCTTTCGGGGTGAACTTGACGGAATTGCCGAGGATATTGATGATGACCTGTTTGAGCTTCATATCGTCGCCGATGTAGTATTCGGCGAATCTGCCCGTTAGCCTGCAGTCAAAATCGAGACCCTTATCACGGCACTGGCCGCTTATCATGGTGTTTATCTGTTCGATCATGGCGCTGAAAGAGAACTCTTCCTGCTTGAGCACCATTCTGCCGCTTTCTATACGGCTCATGTCGAGGATATCGTTTATAAGCTCCAGCAGGTGCTTGGCGCTTCCGTTGATCTTTTCGAGCTGGTCGCGGGTCTCGGGAGAAAGGTTCTTCTCTTTCAGCGCGATGTTGTCAAGACCGATTATTGCGTTCATGGGCGTCCTGATCTCATGGCTAATATTGGACAGGAACGCGGTCTTTGCGATATTAGCCTGTTTTGCTTCCTCAAGGGCGAGGGCAAGCGCTTCGTTCTGCTCACGCTGTTCCCGGATAAGGTCGGTGACGTCGCTTTTGAGCAGGATATAGAACTTCGTCTCCGGATCCACGGAATAGAACGCGAACCGCTTGTTATATGTCTCGCCCTCTATCTCACAGGTCACATCTACAGTGTACGGTTCGCTCTCCGCAAGCTTTTTCTCCACAGTATCAGCCGCGAGCGCTTTAAGAAGCTCTTCCTTGTCATGCACGGGAGCGGCAGCCGGTACGACCTGACCGAGTATGTAATCCATATACGAACCGTTGTTCTGTTTCGGGAAGATATTGCCTCGCTTTATGTTCTTCCGGTCGCCGATGACAACGCCGTAGCTTCCGCCGACGATGTAGCTTACCATGTCATACTGCTTCGCAAGGACTTTTGAGTTGAGCACCTCGGTAACTTTTCCGGAGTTGTATTCAGTCTCGACCCCGAGCACGATAACATCTCCTGTGACGGGGTCCTTTCTCATGGAAGCGGAGTATTTTATGAAGCACTGTCTTCCGGACTGGCGGCGGGAGAATATCACAAGGGATGCCGGACCTTCGCCGAGGTAGTACTTTCTCCTGAGGTTTTCGAGGTCGAAAGTCTCCATGTACTTCTTTCTGTCGCTCTCAAGCGGCATATTCTCCAGCCGCGCCTTCATGAGGTCATCTATTTTCGCGCCGGCTCTGTCGGTAAAATAAAGGTCGCGGCCGTGAACTTCCTCCACCACGCCCTTTGTGAGGTTGGACCGAAGAGCTGCGAGACTGTCATCGGAGAGTGCGTCAAGCTCACGGTTGAGCTCATCGTACATAGCCTGCGTCTGGTTCTGGCTCTCCTTGATCTCGGTTATATCGAAATATGTGCAGTATGCGTACATCTTGCCGTCATACTTTGTGAACGAGTAGTGTATGCAGACCCATATCCAGTTCCCTTTCATGGTCTGCTTGCGCACATTGAGGTGGTTTGTCCCGCTTTTTGTGACATGATGCCTGAAAAGGTACGATACTTCTTCGCGGTCAGAGGGGTGGATCGTGCTCATGGTGCCGCCGCTTTCGAGACGTCTGAACTCGTCCGCGCTTCCCTCCATCATATCGGTGAACTCCTTTGAACACCAGATCGGGAAATAGCTGCCGTCCGGTTCTACCTGCATAAGCACGGAGTTGTTGTCGAGCGAATAGAAAAGATTTTTGTAGAATGTGTCATTGAATCCGATCATTTAGCATCTCCTCCTCAGCGGAACTACAGTAATTGTTATTTATTATATCATATTTCTTTTGATTTTACAATAGCTGATCCCCGATCTTTGAAGCATAAATCAGTCCAAAAGGTTCTACTGCCAAAATCGTAAAAGCGAACGTCGATACTTTATGCCGCGAAAGCCTATTGACAATGAGCTTGAGTGTGGTAGGCTGGTAGCCGGGCAGCAGCCCTTCGGGGGGCGGCTGCCCGTGCTGCCGGACTGCC
>JAGBMA010000066.1 GCA_017635095.1 Ruminiclostridium sp.
GCACTTTTGTTCGTCTGAAGGACGAAATGAGCTTGACATCAAGGAATGTGTCCGTTGTTTAAATGCACCGCAGGAGCATTTAAACAACATCTGAAAATCTGTTTTGCAGATTTTCAGTCAATAACTGCCAAAAGGCAGTTACTGAGGACACATTACTTATTGCAGTATGCCTCTTGTTATACTGCACAAAAATATTCTTACAAATTGTAAGAATATACAAATCTGCAATTATCAACATTTTTTCCGTCACAAATGAGCTTGCCGGAACGTTTATATAATAGACAGGCAAGTGGTGCTGTCTGTTGAGATAGCTATATTCAGAGAAAGGTGCGGCATAATTATGTTATCCATGTACATGGCAATGCTGGACGAGCCCGTGGACAAGGCTCTGTTTGAAGATGCCTACAACCGTTACAATCGCAGGATGATAGCCATTGCGTACAATATCATCGGTAATTATCATGACGCGGAAGAAGCGGTGAGCAATGCGTTTTTCAAGATAGCAGCGAATTTTGACAAGGTAAGGAAACGTACCGGACAGGAACGTGCAGCTTATTACTGTATTGTCACCAGAAACTGCGCATACGATATCCTCCGTGAACAGAGCAGGAGAAAAGAGATCCCGCTTGACGAAGATATGGATATACCCGACGGAAACAGCGACGTATCTGACGAGGTGCTGAGCGGGTACGGGTATGAGCGTGTGGTCGAAGCGATACGGTCGCTGCCGGAAATGTACGCGGAGGCGCTTTATCTTCAGAATGTGACGGGATTGTCCGTTAAAGAGATCTCCCGCAATCTCGGTATAACCGAAGCCGTTGTGCGCAAAAGGCTTGAACGGGCGCGCATGAAGCTTCGAAGAATACTCGATGAGCAGGGGATAACTGTCTGATTTTTCTGAAATGGGGATCAACTATGGAAAATATACTTAAAAAAGCGCTCGGAGAGGTGCTCACTCCGAAGTATTCGGAGGAGCTCCGTGATTCTTTCGATACGGGATATGCTCCGAGCCGGGAATTTGAATCGGGAATGCGTGAACTGATACGAAAAACCGACAGACCCGCCGTATTCCGATATACCCGTTATTTTGCAGCCGCAGCCGCAGTTGCACTCGCGATAGGGGCTGCGGTACTTGTGCCTGTGCTCGTAAACAGCGGCAGAATAGCTGTGTCGGAGCCGGAAGATACGACCGATGCAGTCACCGAGCTCGCATCACCGACATCTGATATCACGGTTTCCGTGACAGAACCGCCGGTCGCGGCTGAGGACAGCGTGACGGAAACGGGGGATACGGATAACGTGTTGGATATCATCGTTTCCGAAGACAATACGGAAACCGACAGTCCGTCAGCTGAGACAACAGCCTCCGGAACCATAACGTCTTCCGGGACCGATACTACTCCGGAAACAACCGTCCCGGACAGCGAAAACGCATCGTCAGGCGATAACACAGACACAAGTGCCGACGATGATATCAATAACGACGTTGACGTTGCTGAGAATGAGAACGACACGACCGAAAATGACGAGCCCACCGGCGATGACGACGAGGTCGTTGTAGATGCAGACGATGATGACGTGGCGGAAGTTGATGATGATTGTGATCTGCCGGAAGCGGATGATGACTATGATCATGGCGACGGCGATGATGACGCGGCTATAGTCATCGAAAAAACAAAAGATATCAATGTAACGGAGGGCGACAAGCTTTCGGACGTATTTGCAAAAAATTTCGGCGGTATCGGGTTTGACAGTCTTTATGCCGTTTCCGGAAGGTACAAAGCCGATAACGGTTCCCTTGTTCCACTTGATATGAGCCTGTCGAATCATGCGTTTATCCAGGATCTTGTTCACGGTATGGGTGATGCCGTAACAAACAACACGCATATCGAGTCCACAGCCGCGGAGCAGTATGTCATGCTTACTGTGTGCGACCGAAAGCCTCAGCATATCGAGCGTACAGACGGATATGTAAACTATTCGGCGTGGCTCGATTACGGAAGTCTTTTCGGAAACGGAGAATCGGAGGATTTTGTTGATGAAGAGGACGATTTTTCCGATACAAATGAAACGCTGAGTTTTGCTGTAAAGATCTATAAAAGCGGCAGGATCTCATTTGACGAATATATAAACTACCGTGATCCTTCGGCAAATAAAAGTGAACAGTATAAGATCGGTGTAGATTTCTTCATCAGCGAGGAGACCGTGAACAAACTGTTCGATGATATCGCAGCAAGATTTATGCCCGATAATGCAGGAACATTCGGCGAAGCCGTTGACCGGTTCGGTATCACCACGGAAAATATCTCCCAGGCGTTCACAAATGTTGACGGAGTGTACGATACGTTGATCTACAACGGGAAGATAGATCACGGATATATAGAGAAACTGTTCACAAAGTACAGCAACCGGAAAGTTGCAGTTGCCAAAATCGTCGGCTCTCATCTTGTCAGGATCAATATTGTCACTGTGAACGATGTCCGTATTGTCGTTGATCTGTGCAGCGACGGTTATATTTACATTGACGATCTGAGGAGCAGATACAGACTGAGATATGAAAACGGGGAAGTGGAAGATGCGCTGAATGCCATTGCTTCCGCGAACAATATAAATATCCCGTTTTATGGCACACTCGGCGATTATCTTGCAGATAAGAACTTCACCGGCATATCAAGACTTGTTTACGGCGAAGGAAATACCACATACGCCCTTGATGACGCGGAGGAACTAAAGGCATTCACCGATCTGCTCAGGGCGGAATTCAATACCGCAAAGTACACTTATGCAGCTTCGGAAACAAATGGCTCCAACGCTGTGCAGATATACGTTCCCGGATATCAGAGACCCCTCTCCCTATATTCTCAGGGAAGCGGAGTGCTCAATATACGAACGAACAGCAACAACCGTTTCATGCTGTCCGACGGTTTTTCTCAGAAGTTCCTGAAGCTTCTCAAGGAAAACAGTAATACGAAAAGAATGACAGACGAAGATGAAGATACGATCGTTTATGTGGACGATATCGACTCTGACGATGTTGACTACGAAGAAGTGATAGACGATGAGCCGTAACATAACAAGAACCCCGCTGCTTTACCGGCAGCGGGGGTTTTGCTTTATCGGGTCCGGCATCATGCCGGCGCGGTGCAGGCTGCGTAAGTCTGCCGCCGTCCGCGGGGACATTTTGCCCAAAAGTACCTTTGGGGCAAAACTCTCTGCTTACTTTATAACTCTTACCTTTATAACGCCGTCAACTGCTTCGAGCTTTGCAACATCTGCATCACCCTTGACATCGAGGATAGTGTAAGCCATATCCTTCTTTGCTGCGGTCGCTTTGTTTGCAACAGTTGCTCCTGCAGCGGCGGCAAGCTTATCAGCGATACCGTCGGAAGCCTTGCTTATAACAGTTACGAGTGCGTCGCCTGTCTTTGCAAGAGAAAGGTTCGGGAGGTTCACGCTGTTGAGGATCTCACCCTTTTCGAGGTAGTTGCGTACTTCGTTGCACGCCATGACAGCGCAGTTGTCCTCGCTCTCGGGAGTGGAAGCTCCGAGGTGCGGGATAGCGATGACGTTCTCAACGCAGAGCAGGTCGTCTGTAGCAAAGTCGGTAGCGTATGCTGCCATTTTACCGCTTGCGAGGGCATCTATGATAGCCTTGCTGTCAACGAGGTCTGCACGGGCAAAGTTGAGGATACGAACGCCGTCCTTCATCTTGCCGATGGTATCTGCATTTATCATGCCCTTTGTTTCGGGAGTTGCGGGAGCGTGGATAGAGATGTAGTCGCTTATCTTGTAGATCTCGTCATTGTTTGCAGCGATCTTGATCTCGGGGGAGAGACGCTTTTTAGCTGCATCGGAAAGGAACGGATCTGCACCGTAAACTTCCATTCCGAGAGCGACTGCTGCATTTGCAACAAGTGCGCCGATAGCGCCGAGACCGATAACACCGAGCTTTTTGCCGGAGATCTCGGGGCCTACGAACTGGCTCTTGCCTTTTTCTACGAGCTTGCCTACTTCATCGCCCTTGCCTTTGAGGGTCTTGATCCACTCTGTTGCGGGAACGACCTTTCTGCTGGAGAGAAGGAGTCCTGCTATAACGAGTTCCTTAACTGCGTTTGCGTTGGCACCGGGGGTGTTGAAAACAGCGATACCTTTTTCTGAGCACTTGTCGATCGGGATATTGTTTACGCCTGCGCCTGCTCTTGCAATAGCGAGAAGGTTGGAGCCGAGCTCCATTTCATGCATGGAAGCGGAACGAACCACTACCGCATCGGGATTTGCTTCGCTGTCGCTTATAGCGTAGTCGGTCTTCGGGAGAAGGTCTGTGCCGCAGGCAGCGATCTTGTTAAGAGTGAGTATATTGTACATTTTGAGTTACCTCTTTCTTATAAAATTATTCAAACGGGCAGCGAAGAAGCATCTTGCTGCCCGTAATGATAGTATGATTATGAATTTTCAGCTTCAAACTTCTTCATGAATTCTACAAGCTTTTCAACGCCCTCGATAGGCATAGCATTGTAGATAGAAGCTCTCATACCGCCGACAGTTCTGTGACCTTTGAGGTTCTCGAAGCCTGCAGCCTTAGCTTCCTTGACGAATTTAGCGTCGAGCTCTTCGTTGCCGGTGATGAAAGGAACGTTCATTATCGAACGGTCTTCCTTGCGTACTGTGCCCTTGAAGAGCTTGCTCTCGTCGAGATAATCATAAAGGATCTTAGCCTTCTTCTCGTTGTGAGCCTTCATAGCCTCTAAGCCGCCCATCTTCTTGATCCACTTGAATACCTTGCCGCAGATATAGATGCCGTAGCAGGGAGGAGTGTTGTAGAGCGAATCGTTGTCTGCCTGGGTCTTCCACTTGAGAAGAGTAGGTGTGCCCGGAAGAACATCGTCTGTGATGAGATCTTCTCTGATTATTGCAATAACAACGCCTGCAGGGCCTACATTCTTCTGAACGCCGCCGTAGATAACGCCGTACTTTGTTACATCAACAGGCTCGGAAAGGAAGCAGGAGGAAACGTCGGAAACAAGGATATGACCCTTTGTATTCGGGAGCTTCCAGTACTTTGTACCGTAGATCGTGTTATTCTCACAGATATATACATAGTCTGCATCTTCGGGGATAGGAAGATCGGAGCAGTCCGGGATATAGGAGAAAGTCTTGTCTGCGGACGATGCAACTGCAACTGCGCCTTCGCCGGCATAGATCTGAGCTTCCTGCCAAGCCTTCTTAGCCCACTGACCTGTGATGATGTACGCAGCCTTCTTGTTCTTCATGAGGTTCATAGGAACTTCTGCGAAGAACTGGGATGCGCCGCCCTGAAGGAAGAGCACCTTGTAGTTGTCGGGGATATTCATGAGGTCTCTGATGTCTTTCTCGGCTTCCTTGATGATATCATCGAAAGCCTTGGAACGGTGGGACATCTCCATTACGGACATACCCGTTCCTCTGTAATCGAGCATCTCGTCTGCCGCTTCTTTGAGGACTTCCTCGGGCAGAACTGCGGGACCTGCGCTGAAATTGTAAACTCTCATAGTTTGCCTCCTGAGATAAAATTTAATAATACTCTACTATTATAATTTAAATTGTCGATTCTGTCAATAGAATTTGTCAAATTTTATATATTTTTTTGCAGGAAAATGTATATCAATCCTGCAAAATCCGCATTGACGGTTCCGGATCAACAGCTGGGGCGGATCCTCTTTATGCGCTCACGCATTATTGTATGCTGTTCCTCGGTCCTTCCGCACTTCGGGCAGCGGTCGCCGATGATGCCGGTATATCCGCAGACGGAGTCTCTGTCAACAGGGTGGTTCACCGAGCCGTAACCGATGCCGGATTCTTTCATGCAGCGGATTATCTGCTCAAACGCATCGAGGTTCTGGAGCGGATCGCCGTCAAGCTCCACATAGCTTATGTGACCCGCGTTCGTGAGCGCGTGATACGGAGCTTCGAGCTTTATTTTGCTGAACGCGGAGATATGGTAATATACCGGGATATGGAACGAGTTGGTATAGTATTCGCGGTCTGTGATACCCTCGATCTTACCGTATCTCTTTCTATCCATTTTTACAAATCTTCCGGAAAGACCCTCTGCCGGAGTTGCAAGGAGAGAGAAGTTGAAGCCCGTCTTCTTGGACTCCTCGTCCATTCTCTGGCGCATACGGCCGATAATGCGAAGTCCGAGTTCCTGTGCTCTTGCACTTTCGCCGTGATGCTCACCGATAAGAGCCTTGAGGCATTCCGCAAGTCCGATGAAGCCCATAGAAAGCGTGCCGTGCTTGAGGACTTCGCCTACGCAGTCGTTTGGACCGAGCTTGTCGGAGTCTATCCAGATACCCTGACCCATGAGGAAGGGGTAATTCTTGACTTTCTTCTGAGCCTGGATCTTGTATCTGTACATGAGCTGGTCGATAACAAGGTTCATTTCGTCTTCGAGGAGTTCAAAGAAGCGCACGATATCTTTCTGTGCCTTTATTCCGAGGCGGGGAAGATTGATCGAAGTGAAACTGAGGTTACCGCGTCCGGTGACGATCTCACGGGAGGGGTCGTTCACATTTCCTATGACTCTTGTGCGGCAGCCCATATAAGCGATCTCTGTGTTGTAATCGCCGGGCTTGTAGTACTGGAGATTATAGGGAGCGTCTATGAACGAGAAGTTCGGGAAAAGGCGCTTTGCGGAAACCCTGCAGGCAAGCTTGAACAGGTGGTAGTTCGGCTCACCGGGATTGTAGTTGATACCTTCCTTTATTTTGAAGATATGGATAGGGAAGATAGCGGTCTCTCCGTTTCCGAGCCCCTTTTCGGTTGCAAGAAGAACGTTCTCTGTGACCATCTGACCTTCGGGAGATGTATCGGTGCCGTAGTTTATGGACGAGAACGGTATCTGGGCACCCGCGCGGCTGTTCATGGTGTTGAGGTTATGGATAAGAGCCTCCATGGCCTGGTAAGTCGCACGGTTTGTCTCTTTCTTCGAGAGTTTGAGTGCAAATGACTGGATCTTTCCGGCGAGTTCCTTGCTTCCGCAGATCTCTGTCAGATACGGCAGCTCCGCTTCGGTGAAGCCGTTATTGTTTGCAAGAACGGGAACGAGATCCTGTTCGTCATGCAGTTTATCAAAGTACTCATTGACTTTCTGTGCCGCGTCATCATCGGACATATCGCTTTCGAGGAACAGACCGCGGATAATGTTGCTGCGGTACATCTGCATATATGTCTTCTTAACGCCGTCAGCCATTGCATAGTCAAAGTTTGGTATGGACTGGCCGCCGTGCTGGTCGTTCTGGTTGGACTGGATAGCTATACAGGCGAGAGCGGAATAGCTTCCGATACCGTTCGGTTCACGCAGGAAACCGTGACCGGTGGAAAAACCGCCTTTGAAAAGCTTTTTCAGGTCGATCTGACAGCAAGTCGTTGTGAGAGTAAAGAAATCGAGGTCGTGGATATGGATATCGCCCTCTATATGAGCCTTTGAGTGCGCAGGGTCGAGAACGTACATCTCGTTGAACTGCTTTGCGCCCTCGGAACCGTATTTGAGCATCGTGCCCATAGCGGTATCGCCGTCTATATTTGCGTTTTCGCGCTTGATATCACAATCCTGGGCGGACTTGAAGGTAAGATCCTCATACGTTTTCATAAGAGAAGTATTCATCTCTCTTATGCGTGTTCTGTCGGCTCTGTACAGGATATAGCTCTTTGCAGTCTTGGCGTGTCCGTTTTCCACGAGCACCTTTTCGACTGTATCCTGGACCTCTTCGACAGACGGAACGAATTCATCGGTGTTTGTATCTTCCTGTTCGAGTATCCGGCAGACTTCCTCGGCGAGTGCGAGAGCCGAATTGTAGTCCTTGCCGCCTACAGACGATGCAGCCTTGAAAATTGCGTCTGCGATCTTCTGTACGTTGAATGCGGTGGTCCTTCCGTCACGTTTACGGATCTTGGTTATCATCTTAGCATCTCCTTTTACATTTCAAAACACAAGATGTTGTGGTCGCATAGAAAACTCGCGACAATATATATTATATTGCCAATGCATTGATTTGTCAATATGAACAGTAGAAATTTTTTCTGCGTTCATATATAAATTTTAAACGTACATAATAAGAATATACAGCTGTACATAAAAACGGGCATAAAGAAAACAGGCACTCCACACGGAATGCCTGCACAGTTGTACTGTTGATTACGCATTTGCGCTCTTTGCAAGTCTCGACTTGAGTCTTGCAGCCTTGTTCTTATGAATGTAACCCTTGCCGGCAGCCTTATCGAGAGCTATATCGGCAGCGAGTACAGCTTCGGAAGAAGCGCCTTCTGCTCTTGCTTTCTTTATGATCGTCTTTAATTCCGACTTTGCAGCCTTGTTGCGGTCGTTTCTTACCTTAGCGACAAGAACTCTCTTCTTTGCGGATTTGATGTTAGGCACTCTGTTTGCACCTCCTTGATCTGATATGGTATTCACAATACAACATATTATATCACAACTGAAAAAAAAAAGCAATACTTTTTTGCAAATTTTTTTAAAAAAGGAAATTTTTATGAAAAGAACCGACCTTATATGTGAAAACGGAGTAATAGACAGCGAAGAGTTTTCGTCGTATGTTCATACAAAACAAGCGTTTGGAACGCGTTATACCGATATCGTGACAGATGATGAGGCTGCTGAAAGAACAGGGCTTCGTCCCGGGAGATATGTGACCGTATATTCCGGAAACGGTGATGTGAAAAGCTGTATCGCCGGACTGCTCCGTGAGATGATCCCCGAAGGAAGCGTTCTTGTGGCGGGTCTCGGGAATGAGCGCATCTGTTCCGACAGTCTCGGTACAATGGCTCTTAGGTATATTCCCGCCACAGCGCACCTTGCACAGTTTAAGGATTTTACCGATCTCGGCATGAGAAAAGTTTTTGTCGCAGAAGCCGGTGTGACCGGGAAAACCGGCTTTGAGAGCAGTTCCCGTATCGCTTCCGAAGTCCGCCTTGCAGGAGCGGAAGCTGTTATCGCAATAGACAGTCTTGCCTGTTCCGGACTTGACCGGCTTTGCACTGTGGTCCAGATCACCGATACCGGAATATCCCCCGGCAGCGGTGTCGGAAACGACCGGAAAGCGCTTGACCGCAGTACCGCAGGTGTACCGGTGATCGCGGTAGGCGTTCCGACGGTCATAGATCTTGACTGTATCACCGGTTCCGATACAGGAAAAGGGCTTATGGTAACCCCCCGCAGCATAGATGCGAGCATTCACAGATTTGCCCGGATAATAGGCGGTGCTGTGAGCCGCGCATTAAATCCGTCGCTTACGGAAGATGAACTTGAGGCGCTCCTTATACTATAATGGTGATGTCTCGTCATAAATCCGGACATACCCGAATAGAATGTTATATAACGTTCTTACAGTAAAGGAAGATGAAAATGACAGTCATCAGAACATCGCTCAGAAAAAAGATCACAAGATCCGTGCTTTCCGCCGCAGCACTTATAGGAACAGCTGCCGGGGTATTGTTCCTGTATCCGCTTGTACCGGAGATATCGGCGCTGTTCATACCTGTGCGTTCGCAGACCGGGGAAATGACCCGTATAGCAAACATGAACGATACTGCTATGGTATTGTTTGAACCTGTGGAGCCTGAGTCGGTATCAGTGCAGGAGCCTGTGAATGACGCAGTATATGAACAGCAGGTGCCCGAACCTGTTCCTGAACTGACCGTAAAGGAATTTCCCGGAAAATATATCCGTACATACAACAGGTTTGAGATGAACGAAGACGTTTCGGCTTTCACCGTTCATAGCGGCAGGATAGTGGAAGAAACGTTCACACGCGGAAACGGACCGGAATATATTGAACTTTCCGGCGGAGCACAAGTGCGCAATTGTACGGATTTGGACAACAGCGCTGTAATGAACATCTGTTCTGTGATGCCGGATATTGCTGTTGAAATGTACTCCGATGAGCCTCAGGTGCTGATACTGCACACACATACCACAGAAAGTTATGAGCCGTACACAAAGGATTGGTATGATGAACAATATACAAGCAGGTCTTCCGATCCCGAAAACGGTGTGGTCGCTGTGGGAGATGCTATAGCCGAACAGCTCGCTTCTGCGGGGATATCGGTGATCCATGACTGCACTATACACGATGAGATCTATACCGGTGCGTATGCGAGAAGTCTTTCTACAGCGGTTTCCGTGCTCGATATGTACCCGTCTGTCAAAGTTGTGCTCGATATCCACCGTGATGCGATTGAGTACAGCGACGGTTCCCGTGTAAGTGCAGTAACGGAGATAGACGGAAAAAAGGCAGCGCAGGTAATGATAATCTGCGCTGCCGATGACGGTAATTATGATGTTCCCGATTTTTACAATAATCTGCATTTTGCCTGCGGTCTTCAGCAGAGCATGGAAACTCTCTTTCCGACGCTTACACGTCCGGTTCTGTTCCAGTATTGTCAGTATAATCAGCAGATATCACACGGTGCACTTCTCATAGAGGTCGGCTCACACGGAAACTCGATAGACGAGGCTGTGTACAGCGGAGAACTGATAGGGAAGGCGTTGGCGGAGCTGCTTGCCGTGAATGCGGCAAAAGAACCGGAAACTATACCTGTGATGGCGGGAATGCCGTTATATTTCCTTGAAAGGGTAAGGTGATCACTTGGTGACCTTTACCTTGATCTTTGTTGTATTATTGCCGAGTTTAGCCGAAATTACAGCTGTACCTGCAGCCTTTGCGGTGATCTTGCCGCTGGAGTTTACAGAAACAACGGAGCTCTTGGAAGATGACCACTTGATGGACTGAGAAGTTGTACCTACGATGTTTGTACCGAGCTTCATTGATGTGCCCTTCTTCATGGTAATTGTGAAGCTCTCGATATATGCTCCGATATCGGAACTTGTTGTTGTGGTGGTTGTTGTTGTTACAGTTGACGAAGAAGAGGAAGAGCTTGCGGAACCGGAAGTAGCTGTAACATTTATAGTACCTGTGCGGTCTCTGCCGTTTGCGTGTGTGTAGTAGGGTGTAGGATCAACGCTGCTTACTTCAACGCCTGTAAAGCGGAGGTAGAATGTACCCTTCTTGAGATCTTTGAACGTTATGGAACCGCTTATCACTCTGCCGGAATCCTTCCAGCGGCAGTAAGTTGTTGAGCCGGATCTGTACATATTACCGCTCGATACTACGGGATCGTTGGGTCTTGCCTGGTTGCCGTCCTGCTTGTAAAGGTCGATGAATACCTGATCCGCGCCGTCTATTGTAACATCGAGCTTGAGGTCGCCGCCCTTATCAAGAACTATCTTGTAGTAAGCCTTATGATCCGAGTAGTACTCGCCGCTCATGTTGTTGTATTTCTTGCCTATAACTTTGGAGTACTTAGTTCCTAAAGCCATATTGTCCGAAAGTTTCTCAAAGTCATCATGATCTGCTGCACTTGCGGGTAAAGCAAACATACACATGATCATTGTGAGCGACAGCAGTACGGCTGCCAGTTTTCTGAATTTTGTCATTTTGCCCTCCTGAAATAAAAAAGATATATTTATTTGGTATAAAATACCAATGATATTATAATATAACTGCGATAGTTTGTCAAGCATTCTACAAATAATTTACATAAAAATCTGCACGGCATATGCCGTGCAGATCGAAATTACCGGTGATATCAGAGTTTTTTTGAGAGCATCATCTCGAACTTCGCACCGAAGGGGAGGAACCCGCCTATCGTCGAGTAGCCGAGCTTGATGTAGAAGTGCTGAGCGAACTCATCGGAAGCTGTGGAAGTCATGACCTTAGTATATCCGAGCTTACGCATCTCGTCCTCCCAGAATTCAACGAACTTCCTGCCGTAGCCCTTGCCGCGCTCGTCATCGTTGAGGCAGATCATGTTCATGAAGGGTATGTGATCCCAGAACAGATTGTATCTGAGCCAGCCTATGAACTTTCCATCTTCTTCCATGATATAGACTCTGTTGAGTGCGATCAGATTGAGCATTTCGTTCTTATCGACGTGCTTGTCGTTTGCGGTAAGTATGTCGATATCTTCCTTTTTGGCAAATCTTATCATAGTATTTCCTCCTTATTTTTTATTTGCCGCGTTGTGCAGCATCACTGGAACCGCAAATCACAGTAGTCTGCGATACCCGCAGGTCACATTACTTTTTGCTGTCCTTGTCTCTTATGGTGTTGTGTTTGATCTTTCCGCTTATGGTCTTGGGCAGCTCATCAACGAACTCAACTATACGCGGGTATTTGTACGGAGCGGTGTTCTTCTTGACGTACATCTGTAGTTCTTTTGCAAGTTCATCGCTTGCAGTATATCCCTTTGCAAGCACGATAGTCGCCTTTACGACAATACCTCTCACGCCGTTGGGGTCGGGAGCTCCGGTAACTGCACATTCAAGGACGGAAGGGTGCTGGATAAGTACGCTCTCTATCTCGAACGGCCCTATGCGGTATCCGCTGGATTTGATTATATCATCGTTTCTGCCGACATACCAGAAGTAGCCGTCCTCATCGCGCCAGGCTGTATCTCCGGTGTGGTAAAGTCCGTCATGCCATGCGGCGTCGGTCTTTTCCTCGTCTCTGTAGTAGCTGAGGAAGAGTCCTTCCGCACCTCTTTCCGCCTTTATGACGATCTCGCCTGTCTCACCGACCGGAACGGTATTGCCGTTTTCATCAACGAGATCAACGTTGTAAAGGGGAGTAGGCTTGCCCATGGAACCGGGCTTCGGCTCCATACCGGGGAGATTGGCGAGAACTGCGGTGGTCTCAGTCTGACCGAAAGCTTCCATGAGCTTGAGACCCGTGAACTCAAGCCAGCGGTTGAAGACCTCGGGGTTGAGAGCTTCACCTGCTATGCAGCTGTATTTGAGACATGAAAGATCGTAGTCCTTCAATCCTTCTTTGATGAAGAAGCGATACATCGTCGGAGGTGCGCAGAGGGAGGTGATCTTGAAATTCTGGATTATGCGAAGAACGTCAGCGGGAACGAATTTGTCGAAGTCATACACGAATACGCATGAACCGAGAGACATCTGACCGTAGAGCTTGCCCCACGCAGCCTTGCCCCAGCCGGTATCTGAGATAGTAAGATGAAGTCCGTCGGGCTGAACATTCTGCCAGAGGGCTGTCTGTATATGCCAGAGAGCATACTTGTGACAGTGAGCCGCCATTTTCGGATAACCGGAGGTACCGGAAGAGAAGTAAATGAGCATCATTTCCGTTGCGAGGGTCGGAACGCGCTCCATTGTGGTGGGCTGGCTCTTTATCTCTTCATCGAAGTCGTACCAGCCTTCGCGTTTACCGTTTGCAACGAATTTTTCGAGCTTTATGCCGAGTTCTGCCTCTGCCTCATCGACGTATTTTTCGATATCGGGATTGTAGCCCGTTGCAACAATACCCTTGACGCCTGCGCTCTTGAAGCGGTAGGTGAAGTCGTGTGTGGTGAGCAGGTGAGTAGCGGGGATAACGACTGCACCGAGCTTTATAAGACCGATTATCGCATACCAGAACTGGTAGTTCCTTTTAAGTACGAGCATGACCTTATCGCCTTTTTTGATGCCTTTTGAAGCGAAAAGGTTTGCTGCCTGTGTGGAAAGGTCGGAAAGCTGCTTGTAGGAAAATCTTGTTACATTTTCCTGGAGATCCACATGAAGGAGAGCGGGTCTGTCCGGTTCGAGCTCGCCGAACTTGTCGATTATATCGTAACCGAAGTTGTAATTGTCGGGTGCGGTTATCTCGAACTTGTTGAGTATCCCGTCCTCGCCGTAGCCTTCTCTGACAAACTTTTTATAGTAATCTTTGACTTGTTCCATTGGTCTTTTGTCCTTTCTCTGCACATGAGGTCAGATGAGTATAGCGAGAAAATCGCAGTCATCGTCCAGTGCTATCATACCGTGCGGGTTTGAGCTGTCGAAGTAAACGCAGTCGCCTTCGCCGAGTATCTCTGTGTTGTTGTTTATAACGAATTTAAGCTTGCCCTTGATGATGAAGTCCATTTCCTGACCTTCATGCACCGACATGGCAATAGGCTTGTTCAGATCCGGCTCGTATGGAGCGTGGACCATGATCGGTTCGATCTTCTTGTTTTTGAACAGATAAGCCATATGCTGATAAGTGAAGCCGATCCTTCTTTCAATCGGAAGTCCTTCACCTTTTCTTACAAGCGAATAAGTTGCAAGGGTAGGTGAAGAGCCGGTAAGAAGTTCGATCATCTCGATGCCCATAGCCTCTGCGCAGGAATTGAGCACGGAAAGCGAAAGGTCTTTTTCGCCGGATTCGTACGCAATATACTCCTGCTCCGTAATTCGTGCAGCCTCAGCCATATCCTTTGTTGTAAAATCGAGGGATTCTCTTGTTGCTCTGAGTCTTGAGGACACCTCTTTGATGTCATACTTCATACATTTTACCTCCTTATGAAATATTAACTGTTTGCAGCACTTTTAAGTGCGTAGCTGGTAAAGTATATCACACTTTCATAAAAAAATCAAGTATAAACTATAATTTTACTTTTCCGATGCATTTTTGCAGACGTTTTTAAGACAGCATTTTTCGCACTGCGGACGGCGTGCAATGCACACGAGCCTTCCGTGCCAGACGAGCCTGTGGCAAAGAACAAGCCCCTCTTCGGGCGGAACGACCGCGGCAAGCTGTTTCTCGACTTTTGCGGCGTCTTTCGAGTCCGAAAGCCCGATAAGATTGGTAAGTCTTATGACGTGCGTATCGCATACGAGAGCGGGCTTGCCGTAAAGATCGCCAACGATGAGGTTAGCGGTCTTTCTTCCTACTCCCGGAAGTGTTGTGAGCTCTTCTATAGAGTCCGGCACTTTTCCGCCGAATCTGTCGCGGAGATCCCTGCACATAAGTAAGATGTCGTTTGCTTTTGTATGGTAAAGCCCGCAGCTCTTTATGTATTCTTCTATCTCCGGGACTTCCGCATCGGCGAATGCGTCAATATCGGGGAAGCGTTCAAACAAAGCCGGAGTGACCATGTTCACGCGTTTGTCGGTGCATTGAGCGGAAAGGCGCGTCGCTATCAGAAGTTCATGAGGCTTCTGATAGGCGAGAGCGCACTTTACATCGGGGTATTCCGAGCGCAGAAGCGCTATCACTTCCGCAGCACGTTGTTTTCTTGTCATACTGCCTCCTCAGAGAAGCGGTGAGAGCACCTTGATGAGCGAGCGGATAAGTTTCCTGCCGAATGAAACGTTCTTGCAGAACTCTGGGGTTATTTTCTCCGATACGGAGAGAGAACGTATAAAAGAATCGCTCGCCTGGCTGACTGCCTTGCATTTATACATCCACACACCGTTCTCGAAATGCAGGTAAAAGCTTCTGTAGTCGAAGTTGCAGGTCCCGACGATAGCTGTGAGATCATCGCTTATTATCATTTTTGTGTGGATAAACCCCGGAACGAACTCATATATCTCTACACCGCAGTCGATAAGCCGCTCATAGTTTGCGCGCGTCATCTCGAAAATAAGTTTTTTGTCCGGGATATGCGGAGTTATTATCTTTACGTCAACCCCGCTTCTTGCCGCACGGATCAGCGCGTTTTCCATAACGTCATCAAGAATGAGGTACGGCGTGCAGATATAAACATATTTCTTTGCATTGTCGATAACGTTTATATACGCGTTCTCGTGGATAAGCCCCCTGAAAAGCGGTTCGTCCGAGAACGGAATGACGAAGCCGTCATTCTTTGACTGGTATTTTATCGTATATTTCTCGTAATCCTGCTGTTCTCCGGTAGCGAAGTTCCACATTTCGAGATAAAGCACAACGACCTTCTTGACGGCATCGCCGTCAAGCTTCACGCAGGAGTCCTCCCAGTATCCGAAACGCTCTTTGCGGTTGATGTATTCGTCGGCAATATTGATGCCGCCGGTGAATGCTACCTTACCGTCGATAATGGCGAATTTTCTGTGGTCACGATAGTTCATGAACCGGTCAAGAGAGGGCTTGTAAGGATTGAATACTACCGTTCTTATGCCGTAGGACTGCATCATCTCGGGAAAATCCACAGGCAGAAGGTTGATCGTGCCGATATCATCGTACATCAGACGTACTTCCACACCGGCTTTTGCTTTTTCTTTGAGGATAGCGAAGATCTGCTGCCACATATCGCCGTCGCCTATGATGAAATACTCAAGGAAGATGTATTGCTCGGCTTTCTGAAGTTCGTTTATCAGGTCGTCGAAGAAAAGTGTGCCGGGGTTCAGGAATTCTGTTTCTGTGAACGCGTAGATATTGCTCCTGGAATTATTGATGATATAACTCGCTTCGCGTTTTATGTGGGCATTCTTCTCGCCGATCATATCGAGCAGCTCATTATCCGGCACGATGATGCCGTCCGAACTTTCCACGGCAGCTTTGAGCTTCTGGGTATTCTTCTTGTTAAGGTGCGTCCGTCCGAACATGATATAAAGCAGCGCTCCGCCCACAGGAAATGCAAGTACCGGGAAGAGCCACGCTATCTTGAAATCGGGGTTGTTGTTCCTGTTCACGATATTTATGGATATGAAAAAGCTCAGGAGCTGGAAAAACAGGAACAGGGGTATATAATATGCAGAAAGGAAAAACATCGGAAGGACTATAACGGCTATCTGTATGAAAATAAGAATGCTCACAACGAACAGTCTGCTTGAAAGCATTTTGCCTAATCTGTTCAAAAAAACCACTCCCTCCATAAACTCCTTTAAAATATTATTATATCACAATTTTCGATTGTTTTCAAGGCTTTTTTGTCAATATTTACTTTTTAAAATAATATGTTATGATGTTGACAAATCAATAATGAACGGTTATAATAAATAGGTATAATGATATGAACAGTCAAAAAACAAATACATAACAAAGGAGACAGAAAATGGAGATATCAAAGATTCTTATGGACATGGTCGATAAGGCTGCCGGAGGCGGGTTCCTCGTCATCATCGTTTCGGTGCTGTTCCTTGTCGCAGGTTTTATTATGCTTATAAAAGGCGCGGATATGTTCGTTGACGGTGCGTCAAAGGTGGCTGTAAAGCTCAAAGTTCCGCTCATCGTCATAGGTCTTACGATAGTAGCTTTCGGCACAAGCGCCCCGGAGGCTGCGATAAGCATAACCTCTGCCTGCCAGGATAACGCGGGTATTGCGGTGGGCAACGTTATCGGAAGCAATATCATGAATATCCTCGTGATACTCGGTATATCATCGCTGTTTGCGGTACTGCCGGTCAAAAAGACTACGTTCATCTACGAGATACCCTTTGTTGTACTTATAACCGTTGTACTGCTTTTAGAAGGACTTGACGGAGATGTGAGCTTTGTTGATGCGCTGATACTTATTGCATTGTTTATTGCTTTCTTTGTTTATCTCATCGTTCTTTCCAAGAAAGGTACCGGCGGCGGAGATGATGAGATCGCGCCGCTCACCGAAAAGGACACTGTCCCGAAGATGATCCTTTTCATACTTCTCGGACTGGCTATGATAGTATTCGGAAGTGACTTCACTGTCACCGGCGCCACAAAGATCGCGGAAGCGATAGGCGTTGACTCCCGCCTGATCGGTCTTACGATAGTTGCATTCGGTACGTCGCTCCCCGAACTTGTTACGAGCGTTACCGCGGCAAGGAAGAACGCGGTGGATATCGCAATAGGAAATATAATCGGAAGCAATATCTTCAATATCCTTTTCGTTCTCGGACTTGCGGGTGCGGTATCGCCTAATCCGATCGCTTTCCAGCCCGTGTTTATTATCGACGCATTTGTAGCTATATATTCGGCAGTTCTCCTGTGGCTCTGTCTTATCAAAGACAGGAAGCTCGGGAAACTCGGCGGTATCATAATGCTGGTATCTTACGCGGCTTACTTCGTGTATCTCTTATTGCAGCCCGTGATTTTTGCGAATGCCGGCTGAGACCGGTCTTTGTAAGCATACGGTTCACGTTTTGGTCAACGGAGGAAGATTTATGGACGAAAACATGGATAAGGACATTCTTGAAGACGACAGCGATATCTTTATGGACGCACCGGTCTCTCTGGACGGCCTTGACGATGATGCGTTCCCGACGGAGGAAGAAACTTCCGAAGAAAGCGGAGATGATGATACCGACGGTGTTACGAAGTCCGTTGAGGATCTGTACGTTTATGACGACAAAGAGGACGATCCCGTTGATGACAAGGATCTTTACCGTGATTTTGAGGATAAGGCTCCCTCTGTAAAGCCGACTGTCACAGAGCAGAACGTCATTTCGGCTGTTCCCGAGGCGAGGAAGCGTCAGGATCGTATGGTAAATGCAGCGCCGGGAGCCGCAGCTTCGGAGGCGACTGCTGACAGACAGATGTACGGCGAAGAGTTCCGCGGACACAGGGACAGCGTAAAGATAAACCGCATATATATAGTGAATACAGTGATCTCAATGTTTACGCTGTGCGCGGTGGCTGCAGGAATTTTCACGGGTTATGCGTACCTGAAAAAGCTTGAGCAGGATCTCGGATCAAGCAAGCGCCGCATTGCCGATCTTGAGACCGGCACATCGGTCACTTCTTCCGGGGACAGCGGCGAAGAGTATGTCGATGCGGTAAGTCTTATCGACGAAGAGGAGCTGAATGAGCCCGATGCTCCGGAAAATGACAGTATGGTAGATATCGACAACGGGAAACTGCTTCTTTACGATTCATATGTAGGGTATTCTTGGGTGCCGGTATTGTCCGGCGTCAAGCCGAATACCTATGTTAAAGAGAATTTTCGGGTGGATGACGATTTCCGCATGAAATATGTCTCCAACGGTGAAGTTTCGTCGTATTTCGGCATAGATGTTTCATCTCACCAGGGAGATATAAACTGGGACGCGGTGCGCTCCGACGGCGTAGAGTTCGCGATACTGCGCATAGGTGTGCGCGGCTACGGAGAAGAAGGCAACATAAAGCTTGACGAGAAGTTTTTCGACAATTACGAGAATGCACACAAGGCGGGCTTAGATCTCGGCGTTTATTTCTATTCACAGGCTCTCAATGTCGATGAAGCGATCGAGGAAGCGAATTTCGTGCTCGAACAGCTTGGCAGCAGGAAGCTCGAATACCCGATCGTGTTCGATTGGGAGCCGGTGGATCCGACCGGCCTCGACTCGCCTCCGCGTACCGAGGATATAATGCCGGGAACGCTCACGCTGAGCGCTCTTGCGTTCTGTGAAACGATACGGGATGCAGGTTACGACGCCATGATCTACACGAACAAGAAAATGGCGTACATAAAATATGATATGCGGAAATTCGCGGATTATCCCATTTGGCTCGCTCTTTACAGCACGGATCTTACCTATTACTACGATTTCGATATGTGGCAGTATGGTTTCGGTACCGTTGACGGCATAGAAGGGGAAGTGGATTTCGACATTTCCATTATCCGTTAAAGCTTCCTGTAGGCTGCAATACCGAAGGCTGCCGTTACGGAGAGCGTATCGAGCCGGTCAAGCTTCGCGCGGTCTTTGGCGGAGGTCTTGTAGCAGTACGGCGTCATCTCGAAGAGAGAGATTATGTCCTCATTTGATGAAAGCTCCGCTCTGAACCGGCATTCGCTGTGTCCGGCAAGCTCGAATCCCTCAACTTCCAGCGGTGACACCTTGTTTTTATAGGGTGCTTCATAAACAGCCTGTTTGAGCTCGAACAGGTGCTCTTCAAGGGGAAAGGCGGTAATGTAAATACCGCTTTTTTTCAGGACACGAAGGTATTCGCTGCCGGAGAAGGGCGAAAAGAGCGCTGTCACGATATCGCAGCTCCCGTCCGGCAGGGGTATGTCGAAAACGCTCGCGGCGGCGAGCCTTATTCCCGCATGACGCGATGCGCCGGAACTGATCGCTTCCTTTGATACATCTATCCCGATGATATCGGCGTTTATGCCGTTGTTCTGCAGTTCCCGGCTGATGTCGGCGGTATAGCTGCACTCGCCGCAGCCACAGTCAAGGATAGTGCAGCCGCTTTCCGCGTATCTGCACACAAGTTCGCGTATCTCTTTGTGCAGCGGCTCGTAATGACCGCTGTCGAGAAAGCGCTTTCTGGCTGCAACCATGCGCTTGTCGTCACCGTGACGGGATCTGTTGGATATGAGCAGATTCACCGTGCCCTTTTTTGATATGTCGTAGCAGTGTCCGCTGCTGCATCTCATGCTTTTCCCGTCGGAGATCAGCTCATTCCTGCAGATCGGACATATAAAATTTACCATGCGATCCACACTTTCGTTATGATACATCTCAATACCGGCTTTGCGGAAATTGAGTACACATTTTATTATATAATACAGCCCGTCTGTTGTCAAGACCGGGCTTTTCGGAGAACATATGTACGGATTTGTTTTTTTTGACCTTGACGGAACGCTCCTCAATACTCTCGATGACCTTGCGAATGCGGGCAATTACGCGCTTTCCCGGCTGGGACTGCCTGTGTATGACACTGAGAAGTACAAGTATTTTGTCGGCAACGGTATTCCTAAGCTCATTGAACGGATACTGCCGGAAAACAGCGGAGATGATCTCAAAAAACGGGCTCACGGCCTTTTTGACGAGTACTATTCGGCTCACAGCGAGGATATGACACTGCCTTATGACGGGATACCGGAGCTGATAGATGCGCTTTATGACGCGAAAGTCGTGACGGCTGTCATAACCAATAAGGACAGCGTGTTTGCCGACGTGCTCATCAGGAAATACTTCGGGGATAAAATATACCGCGTTTACGGAAGTATCCCCGGTACGCCCCACAAGCCGGATCCGTACTGGGTGAACAGGGCGCTTTCGGAACTGGGGGCGGACAAGAAAGATGTTCTCTATGTTGGTGACAGCGGGGTGGATATGCAGACCGCGAACAATGCGGGACTTGAAAGCGCAGGAGTGCTCTGGGGGTTCCGTAGGGAAGACGAACTACGCGAAAACGGTGCACATCATATCTGCAGAACACCGGGAGAATTGTTTGGAATTGTAAAAAGTGTGTAAAAATATTTTTCGGAAGTCCCTTAAGATACGTTTTTTAGGGACTTTTCTTTTTTTGTATTTTACTTTCTGTGAAAAAATATTAAAAAATCCTTGCAATATTTTGCTGAATATGGTAAAATATTATAAACCTGTGGTTTGAGTATAACCCTATGCCGGATCTAATATGAAACGGGGTGAGATGAATGAAAGCCGACGAAGAGAAGGTTGACCTTTTTATGTTCGTTATCATAGCATCTGTTGCTGTTCTTGCATTTATCTCCTCCGTTTCTTTTTTCTTCGCTGAAGGGAAAGACAACATTTTGGGGAATAAAGGCGCTGTCACTGATTTTTCAGCGGGCTGGAAGAGCAGTGACGGTATCGTGCTTTCCATAAACGGCATGATAGACAGCAAAAAGGGAATTTCCGCAGATGTGCCTGTCCGTATCACCAAAAGTATCGAAAAAGTGAATGACGGGGATATGCTCTATATCCATTCGAGAAACCTTGTCATAAACATTTACGCAAACGGCGAACCCATGTATATTACCGGTGAGAACGGTCTTTCCGCGGGTATTTCCGGATTTGATAACTACATATTGACCTCTGTGCCTTCGGGAAAAGACAAGATCGAACTGATGATGGAGATATACTTTACGGAGTATTCCGAACAGTGCGGGATAGGTTCCATACTGCTCGGTTCAGACAGCAAGCTTATCAGAAGGCTTCTTTCCGAGAATATATTACCCGTTATTTCGGGTGTTGTATTTCTGGTCCTCGGTATAGCTCTGATAATCTTCGGCGTATCTACCCGTAAAAAGATCGAAAACTATATGAGCAGTGTGTATTTCGGCATTTTCCTCGTGATGTTCGCGCTCGGCTCGACCTTTGATACATCGTGGTCACATATCGTGCTCAACAACACCCCTCATGCTGAATACGGCCAGCGTATATTCCTATCCGCAGCTTTGCCGGCATTCCTCGCTTTTATCGACAAGTTCTTTATTACAGAGCATACATACCCTGTGAAGATAATGTGCATTCTCTCCGTGATAGCATTCCCGACAGTGATGATAATGCAGGCTGCCGGTGTTGTCACACTTATATCCGTGGGCACATATTACCTGATATTCATGGCGGTATGCGGGCTTGTTGCATTTGAAGAGATCTTTGTGTTCATGATAAAGACGAGGGGAACACGGGCTTTGCGGAAGATGCGGGATTATGTTTCAGTGTACGTCTATATTGCGACCTGTCTCATGGATATACTGGTGTTTATCAGTATGCCTGTCGGTAACGACGACCTTTTCTTCTCGCGGCTCGGTCTGTTTGTGATGAGCGCAGTAACACTCATATCCTGGTTCGGAGATATACTTGACATGATAAAGCTCGGTGTTCAGGCGGGACGTATCGGCAAGATCGCGTTTACCGATGCAAACACGGGTATAGGAAATGTGGCTGCATTCAAATCCGAGTTTGAAGAGCTCGAATCCAAGAAATATATGCACAAATACATTGCGGTGGTACAGTTCGACGTCAACAATCTTAAAGTCATAAACGACTCCCGTGGACACGAAGCCGGCGATATGCTGATAAAATCGGCTGCCGATATAATCAATAAGTCTTTCGGTGCTGTGGGTAACTGCTACCGCACGGGCGGAGACGAGTTCGTGGCACTCGTTGTGAACGATCATGCTCCGATAGAGTGTGAAGAGGCGATATACCGTTTCAACAAGCTTATCGACAAGTTCAATGATGATCCCGAAAGACCGTTTGATCTTCGTATTGCCTACGGAGTAGCGTATTTCCAGAATGATAAGACTGCAAATAAGACGCTTAAAGAGATCCATAAGATCGCGGACGAACGTATGTATGAGAACAAGAAGATGCTCAAGGCGAGGTACGCAAGGACCGCGGAAGAAGCGATAATAAGATGACATAAGCTCTCCGGCGAAGAAAGTTCGTTTCCGGAGAGCTTTTTTGTATGCTGTGTATTGAAAAATCGCTGAAAGTGTGGTATAATAATACAGATTATTTGTTTTCAGAAAGGAAGACGGAAAATGACACCTCAGGAAAAACTTGCAAAATGTTACGAAAGCTTCAGAAATAAGATCGACTTTGTCCCGGAAGTTGCAATAATCCTCGGCTCCGGGCTCGGCGCGCTCGCGGACGAGATAGATATCAAGGCTGTTCTTGATTATAAGGACATCGAAGGGTTCCCTCAGTCCACTGTCCCCGGGCACAAGGGAAGATTCGTATTTGGCTTTATGGACGGTGTACCGGTGGTGATAATGCAGGGAAGAGTGCATTATTACGAGGGCTACCCGATGCAGGACGTTGTGCTTCCTACGAGACTTATGAAGCTAATGGGCGCGAAGGTGCTTTTCGTTACAAATGCAAGTGGCGCCTGCAACGCGGATTTCTCCGCGGGCGACTTCATGCTCATTACCGATCAGATCGCTAATTTCGTTCCGAGCCCGCTTATCGGCGCGAATTTTGATGAGCTCGGGACACGTTTTCCGGATATGCATGAGATATACGACAAAGATCTCCGGGATATTGTCGCAAAGACTGCGAAAGACCTGGATATAAAGCTTCAGCAGGGCGTTTATATCCAGCTCACCGGTCCGAATTTCGAGTCGCCGTCGGAAGTGAGAATGTGCCGTATGCTCGGAGCCGACGCGGTGGGAATGAGCACAGCCTGTGAGACTATCGCGGCAAATCACGCGGGAATGAAGATAGTCGGCATCTCCTGTGTCTGCAATCTCGGCTGCGGGCTTACCGACAACCCTCTTACGCATGAGGAAGTAATGGAGGCCTCAAACAAGGCAGCGCCTCTGTTCAAGAAGCTTATACGCACATCTGTGGTGAACATATACAGCTATCTGGAGGAGAGTAAGAATTGAAGCCGGAAAACGTAGTATTGTCCGAAGACGGAAAGAGCGTTGTAATTATAGATCAGACGCGGCTCCCTCTCCATACCGAATATCTTGCGCTTTCACAGCCGGAAGAGTTTTACGACGCCATACATGAGCTTAAAGTTCGCGGCGCGCCGGCTATCGGTATCTGCGCAGGAATGGGGCTTTATGTCGCAGCGGAACATTTTGGTGAGCATAACGAGGAAAAGTTCCTGAGCGAGCTCCATAATGTATCGGCATTTCTGAATTCTTCCCGCCCCACAGCCGTTAATTTGAAGCACGCGCTTGACCGTGTAGAGAATGCAGCCCATTCCATGCGCGGCAAAGGGACGGACGCTATGCTCGGCGAGATGCGGCGGGAGTGTATCGCGGTTCAGGAAGAAGATATCGCTATGTGTAAAGCCATCTCAGAGTATGGTCTTACTCTCGTAAAGAACGGATACGGGATCCTCACACACTGCAACGCCGGTCCGCTTGCGACTTCGTGCTATGGCACAGGTCTCGGGACGCTCCTTCTCGGTAAAGAGCGCGGATATACATTCCGGGCTTACGTTGACGAGACGCGTCCGCTTCTCCAGGGCGCAAGGCTCACTGCATACGAACTGGACAAGGCTGGGATTGACGTTACGCTGATATGCGACAATATGGCAAGCATAGTCATGAAGCAGGGAAAAGTGAACGCTTGCTTTGTTGGCTGTGACAGAGTCGCTGCAAACGGAGATACCGCAAACAAGATCGGTACGAGCGGAGTTGCGGTGCTTGCAAAGCATTACGGTATCCCGTTCTATGTTTTCTGCCCCTCAACAACGATAGATTTTAACTGCAGGACCGGCGAGGATATACAGATAGAAGAGCGGGATCCCGGTGAGATAAAGACAAAGTTTTTCAGAGAGCCGGTAGCTCCGGAGAATGTAAAATGCTTCAATCCGGCATTTGATGTCACCGACTCGTCTCTGATAACAGCCATTATCACCGAGAAAGGCATCTGTACCGCGCCGTATACACAAAGTCTCAGGATTTGCATGAAGGAGTGACGGGATGAGATTTATAAACAGCGTTATCAGGGAGGATATTGCCCGCGAATTCCCCGGGCTCAATATTGAGTTCAGTGAGAATGACGGTGCTCTTGACGCCGTTTTCAGAAACGATGCAGGCTGCGATCTTTTTCTGCATTTCGGGGAAAGGCTTACCCTTTGTTTTGACAAGTGGAGAAGCGATTATCTGCTTACAGATGATGAATATGAGCGTCTTTTGTGGGATATAAGGGACATCGTTCACAAGAATGCTTATGCTGTCTCCGTAATGGTGGGAAGCAACCTGTACCTGTCCTATCTTACCCGTGTCGAGATCGGGAACATTGATGATTTCATGGACGACGATCCTGTCGGGAACGCCGGGCTCAGAAGAACGGGTGCGGTAATAAGCTGTGTGTGCTTCGATGACAGCCGCACAAAAAGATTTGTTTTGGAAAAGGAATGAAGATAATGAAAACAAGGTTTTATAATGCAAGAATACTCACTCTGAACGGTAACATAGATATAGCCGACGGAGAACTCCACGTTGACGGCGACAAGATATCATACATAGGAAGCGGGAACGGAGACTCCGGATTTGACCGGGAGATAGACTGCAAGGGAAATGTGCTCATGCCGGGATTCAAGAATGCACACACCCACACTGCCATGACATTCCTGCGTTCTTTTGCGGACGATCTTCCTCTGCAGGAATGGCTCTACAACAGAGTTTTCCCTATGGAGGCAAAGCTCACGCCGGACAGGGTGTACTGGTTCTCTCGCCTTGGTATCCTTGAGTACCTCACGAGCGGTATAACCGCAAACTTTGATATGTACATGAAGACCGACGCTATCGTGAACGCAAGTATCGACAGCGGTTTCAGGACCGTGCTCTGCGATTCGATGAACAACTTCGGGGGAAGTGTGGAGCAGATGGAGCTGGACTACGATAAATTCAGCAAAGTGGATCCGCTTATCTCCTATAACCTCGGTTTTCACGCCGAATATACCACAAGCGCCGAGCTGATGAAGCAGCTTTCCGACCTTGCAAACAGGCGGAAGCTCCCGGTATTCGTTCACAGCTCGGAGACAAAGAAGGAAGTCGATGAGTGCATAGAGCGCTACGGAATGACGCCCACTGAGTACCTCGACAGCATCGGTATGTACAACTATGGAGGAGGCGGTTATCACTGCGTCTGGATGAGCGACAAGGACTTTGAGATATACAAGGAAAGGAAGCTTTTTGCAGTTACCAACCCCGCTTCAAACTTAAAGCTCGCAAGCGGTATCGCTCCGATATGCAGATACCTCAGAGAGGGTATCCCGGTGGCTATAGGTACCGACGGTCCTGCAAGCAACAACTGCCTTGATATGTTCAGGGAGATGTTCCTTGTGACAGGTCTGCAGAAAGTCAAGGAGTATGACGCGGAAGCCTGCGACGCAGCCGAAGTTCTGAAAATGGCTTGTGTGAACGGCGCTCACGCAATGGGTCTTACGGACTGTGATGTTCTTGAAGTCGGCAAACAGGCCGATATTATCGAGATAGATCTTCACAGACCGAATATGCAGCCCCTCAACAATATCGCGAAGAACATAGTTTATGCCGGAAGCAAGGAGAACGTCAAGCGTACTATGGTAGCCGGGAAGATCCTTTATGAGTGCGGCGAGTTTTTCGTGGGAGAAGATCCGGAAAAGATCTATGAAAAAGCCAATACCATGATAAAAGAGATGTGCAATGAATAAGTTCGATCTTCCCGAGGGTGTTGAAGCGATAATCGAAAGGCTGTACGAGTGCGGGTATGAAGCTTATGCAGTTGGTGGGTGCGTTCGTAATTTCATGCTCGGGACAGAGCCCAAGGATTATGATGTGACCACGAGTGCAAGACCGGAAGAGATAAAGCAGGCGCTTGAAGGTTTCCGCATCATTGATACCGGCATAAAGTACGGCACCGTCACCGTGATCTCACGGGGAATGCCGATAGAAGTGACCACATACCGCGTTGACGGTGATTACAGTGACAACCGCAGACCCGAAAACGTTACGTTCACCACAAAGCTTGCTGAAGATCTCAAAAGACGAGATTTTACCGTGAATGCCATGGCTTACAGTTCCCGCACGGGAATCATTGATATCTTCGGCGGACGTGCGGATCTGCAGAACGGTATAATACGCGCCATCGGCAATCCTGATGAACGGTTCAGAGAGGACGGTCTGCGCATATTAAGAGCGCTAAGGTTCGCTTCATGCTACGGATTGAAGATAGAGCCCGCCACTGCAGATTCGATACACAGAAACAGAAAGCTCCTCGAAAACATATCCGGCGAGCGAATTGCCGCCGAGCTTAACAGGCTTCTGTGCGGTGAATGCGGGAACATTCTCAGGGAATACTATGATGTGATCTCGGTTTTTCTCCCGGAATTTGCAGCCTGCCGCGGGTTTGAACAGCACACGAAGTACCATGACCGGGACGTTCTTGAGCACATTATAGGAACTGTAACCGCGATCGAACCGAAGCTTCATCTGCGGCTCACGATGCTGCTTCACGACATCGGAAAACCGCTGTACTTTACCATGAGTGAAGACGGCGTAGGTCATTTCAAGGGTCATGCAAAGGGCAGTACAGCTATTGCGGAAAGCTTTTTCAAGCGGCTCCGATACAGCAATGCTGTTGCAGAGCGGGTTTCCAAGCTTGTTCAGACCCATGATATACTTATCGCGGACGATGAGCATCTGATAAAACGATATCTGAACAAATACGGCGAAGAGATGTTCTTCGATATGATAAAGGTGCATATCGCGGACGACATGGCGAAAGCACCGGAGTGCAGAGAGCGGATAAAGACATACCGCGCCGCGGCTGAGACAGCGAGAAAGATACTTGCACAGAAAGAGTGCTTTTCGCTGAAACAGCTTGCTGTGAACGGGAATGACATAAGAGCGCTCGGATATGAGGGCGCGGAGATCGGTGACAAACTCGGGATACTGCTCGGGCTGGTCATTGACGGAAAATGTGTGAACGAAAGAGATGCGCTTCTGGGTGCATTGACACAAAAGAGCGGAGGAGACCAATGAGCTCGATAGATATAGGCATAGACCTCGGTACTGCAAATACCATAATTACCCTTGGCGGCAAGGGAATCGTTATAAATGAGCCGAGTGTCGTGGCTTATGACAAGAAGAAAAAGCAGGTCCTCGCAGTCGGCGAGGAAGCTTACAGAATGCTCGGAAGAACGCCGGAGTACATTGTTGCGATGAAGCCGCTTGCGGACGGAGTGATCTCCGATAACGTCATGGCGGAAGCTATGGTGTCCGAATTTATCCGGAAAGTAAGCGGAAGTATGCTGCTTAAACCGCGCATCATAATCTGCGTACCGTCCTCCGTTACCGATGTTGAGACGAGGGCAGTAGTGGAAGCTGCTCTTTCCGCCGGTGCAAGGAAAGTATATATCATAGAGGAGCCGATCGCGGCTCTGCTCGGCGCCGGAATCGACATATCGAAGCCGAACGGATATATGGTGGTGGACATAGGCGGCGGAACCGCCGATGTTGCTGTCGTTTCATTCAACGGCATCGTCAAGTCCGAATCCGTCAAGGTTGCGGGAAATAAGTTCGATGAAGCTATAATACGTTATGTATCTCAGAAATACAAGCTGCTTATAGGAGAAAAGACTGCGGAGAACATCAAGAAAACGATCACGAATGTGTATGATCCCACAGGCTACAGAAAGATGCAGGTCAAAGGCCGTCATCTTCTGAAAGGTCTGCCGGTGACAATGGAGATCACTGATCTTGATGCGGCGGAGGCTGTAGCGGAGCTTGTCATGGAGATCATCGACGCGGTAAAAGGTGTGCTTGAGGTGACGCCGCCTGAGCTTATCGGCGACATTCATCAGAACGGCATCATACTCACCGGCGGCGGTGCGCTTCTCGGCGGGCTTGATAAGGCGATATCCCAGGAGACCCATGTAAAGTGCTATGTTGCGGAGAACGCTCTGGAATGTGTAGCAAGAGGAGTTGCGGCAGCATTCGCGCTTTCGGAAGATCTGATGGACGGATTCGAGAAGATCTCACTTTACAGGTATAAATAAGAAAGACCGATGTTATCGTTTGATAACATCGGTCAGTTTGTCAATAAAGTATCATGTTTTTTGCAGAAGTACTGATATCCGTGGTACGGTACAGGGTCCAGCGTCACGCTGGCGCGGGACGGGGGCGCGCAGCCCCGGCGCTGTCCGCGAGGACGTCTGTCGAAAAAGTACCTTTTTCGACAGACTGACCGATGTTATCGTTTGATAACATCGGTTTTTTTATGCCTGCTTTTCGGTCTGTTCATTCCTGAATACGATCAGGCGGTCAATGCAGTTATCTGTGACTGCAAGAACAACGAACCGTAAATCTTTGTAATCTACGTGAGGTTTCTTGTCGGAGTCCTCCGGAAGATCCTCGGGAACATATTTCAGAAGGCTTATCACGAAACCCGAGATCGTATCGAAATCGTGATCTTCCGGCAGGGAATACCCGAACAGTTCAAGTACCTCGTCCGGGTCGGCTTCACCGCTTATCTCGTATTTTTCTGCGCCGAGCTTCTTTATTTCTGCGCTTTCCGAGTCGTATTCGTCCTGTATATTTCCCATTACAGACTCGATTATGTCCTCAAGTGTGACTATTCCGGCAGTCCCGCCGTATTCGTCTATGACCACCGCCATACCTGCCTTTGCGTCCGTCATGATCTTGAAGGCGTTGCTGCAGGTGCAGCTTTCGGGAATGAATACTGTCTCGCGAATGAACTTTTTCAGATCGAACTCTTCGAGATGCTCGCTTCCTATAAGGCTCAGCAGATCCTTTACTATAAGCACGCCCACGATCTTGTCTATGTTCTTTTCGTACACCGGGATGCGGGAAAAACCTTCGTTGAGCGCAAGATAGATAATGTCGTCAAGCTCCGCTCCGGTGTCTATTGCAGTAATATTGACCCGGTGGGTCATAACATCGCTTACCCGCAGATCGTCGTATTCGAAAACATTGCTTATGAGCTCCGCCGAGTCGTCCTCTATCGCGCCGCTCTCAGTGCCGGATTCCACCATTGACATGATATCGTCCTCGGTCACATCTTCTCCGTAGTTGTCGCCCACAGCTTTCTTCAGAATGAATGTAAGCCCTTTGTTTATCAGTATCAGCGGGAAAAGCAGTATCTCCGCCGGTTTTATCTTTCGTTTGTGACTGTCGCCTTCCATGGTTATCCTTTCGTTCTGTCGAATCTGAAAAATCTTTCCGCGTTTTCGTTGCAGGCTTTCACGGCTTCCTCTACTGTGATCCCTTTTATCTCCGCAAGCTTTCCGGCAGTGAATATGAGATTTCCGCTGTCATTGCGTTCACCGCGGTGAGGAACAGGTGTCATGTACGGGCTGTCCGTTTCGAGCATTATGCGGTCAAGCGGTATTATCCTGCAGGCTTCAACGGCTTTCTTTGCGTTTTTGAACGTGAGAAGTCCCGTAAAGCTTATCATCATGCCGAACGAAAGAATCTCTTCGGCGACCTCGACACTTCCCGAGAAGCAGTGCAGCACACCCTTCGGACGGAATTCACGGAGAATATCGAGAATGTCCTTGGTGCAGTCCCTTGAATGCACGCATACGGGAAGACCGAGTTCTTTTGCAAGAATGAGCTGTTCACGGAAGAAATGAATCTGCCGGTTACGGTCAAACGGCTCCCAGTGATAGTCGAGGCCTATCTCGCCGATAGCGCATACTTTCGGGTGATCTGCAAGTTTTTTCAGTTCTTCGAGCCAGTCATCGCCGACATCGCCGCAGTTCTCGGGGTGGACTCCGACGGCGGCATATACATTGTCGTATCTTTCTGCAAGACCGACGGAGAACCGGCTTTTTCCGATATCACAGCCGAGGGTGACGATCTTTTCGCATTTTTCAGCAAGAAGCCGTTCAAGAAGCTCGTATCTGTCGCTGTCGAAAGCTTCGTCGTCATAGTGTGAGTGGGTATCTGTTATCTTTATCATTTAAGCTTTTTAACACTGTCCCTTTCGATAAGATTGCCGGTCACGAGAATCCTGCCGCAGTGATAGTTTTTGTCCTGTATCTTTTTGATGAGCACATCGACCGCGTGGTTCGACATCTCGTAGCTGTTCACATCGACCGTGGTGATGCGCGGATTTGAGATCGTGGAATATATGTGGTTATCGTAGCCGACCACGGAAATATCTTCCGGAATGCGCAGCCCCTTGGATTTGAGCTGGTTTATGAGGATATAAGCAGTCTCGTCACAGTTGCACACAAATGCGGTAGGGAGTTCGAGCGGCAGAGCAAACTCGTGGAAGCTCGTGCCGTCGGTCCTGCGGTCCTCGATGACCCATGCCTGATTGAGCCTTACACGGTTCTCGATATGGGCTTTGTAGTAGCCGAGGTATCTGTCCTGAATGCTCGAAGTGGATCCGATGGAGCCTATAAATCCGATCTTTCTGTGACCGAGGGAGAAGAGGTGGTTGGTGATAAGATACGAGCCGAAGAAATTATCGGCAATAACTGTGTCGATGTCGTTTCTTGAGCCGTAGAAATCGAGGAATACGGCGGGAACGCCGAAGGACATGAGCGCATTTACATAGCTGTTCGAGAACTGGCCGAGAACGATCACCCCGTCAACTTTCTTTTCCGAGACGGTTTTCGGCATTTCGCAGGTTGTCTCGTCATCTTCGGAAACTACGTCGAGAATGCCGTAATAGTTCTGTTTCTGGAGAAGCTCAACTATGTATCTGTAAACTACCCAGTAAAAAGCGCTCGCGTCCTGGATAAAATGCCTTGCGACGATGACGCTTATGCTGTATGTAAGGTTTTCCTTTATATTCTTTGAGGTACCGCTGAACTGATAACCCATTTCGGCGGCTTTCTGCTTTATCTTTTCACGAAGTTCGCTTCCGACTCCGTCCTTATCCCCGAGGGCTTTTGACACGGTAACTGTGCTTACGCCGACGGATTTTGCAATATCGCTCATGGTTACTGATTTTTTTATCATGGCTGCAGCTCCTTCGCGTTTTTCTTATTTTAATTTTAAGTTAATTTAATAAATTTGTAAATTAACCAAATGAACAATTTTTGATGTTTATTTTTGTGCAAATTTACTTAGTCAGAAAAAACTGCGTTCCGTAAGTATCTATGTAAAAAAAACGACGTTTAAATTTGTTAATTGTGCATATTGATAATATGTGTTTTGGTATGATATAATTTATGAGTATAAAAATGCCATTTTTTAAGAAATTCATGCTGTTAGCCGGGGCAAAGCTCCGCTTATAGCAGAGTGTCATCTCTTTTCGTTCATTTATGCCGAATTTGTGAACAGTTTATTCCGGGAGGAAATAGAATTGAGCGTTACTATCAAAGATGTTGCAAAGGCTGCAAACGTTTCCGTGGCAACAGTCTCCAGAGTACTTAACAAAAAATCCAATGTATCCGATGAAGCAGCTGAGGCTGTCAATAATGCAGTCAAAGCTCTGGGCTACAGCCCGAACTTCCTCGGGCGTGATCTTCGCAAGAGCGAGACGCGACGCATACTTGCAATAATCGCATCTACCGAGCAGACTTTCTACTCGGAAGTGCTCAGAGGTATGGAGGAGGAGGCTTTCTCAAAAGGCTATGATGTGCTCATAGCCACGACCCGCGACGATCCGGAACATGAGATGCACCTTCTCGGAATGCTGTTTTCACGTTCTGTGGACGGCGCTGTTCTGCTCGGACCGAAGCTTGACGCGGAAACGATCTCGGAGCTTGCGGAAAATCATCATATCGCTATGTGCCTTGAACGACTTGAGAACTGCAGGGTACTTACGGTAACGATAGATAATGTCAAAGCAGGGAGAGATGCGGTAAATTACCTCATAAACAAAGGCCGCCGCCGCATAGGTCTCATTACCACCAAGCAGCGGAGCCAGTCTTCCGTTGACCGTGAGGTAGGCTACCGTCAGGCGTTGGCTGAGCACGGTATCCCGTATGATGAAAGCCTCGTATATTATGGGACATATGAAGCGGAATCCGGCACAAAGGGCTGCGCTGCGCTTATGTCACAGGAAAACCGACCCGATGCCATATTTGCGATCTCGGATATGATCGCCATAGGCGCTATGAATTATGCGCTCACGACGGGAATAGACATAGGCAAAGATGTGCTTTTCTTCGGATTTGATGATATCCAGTATTCGCATATCTTTGTACCGCACCTTTCTACGGTGAGCCAGCCGTGTTTTCTGCAAGGAAAGCTTGTGGTTGAAAAGCTTATCGAGAATATCCATTCCGATGAGCCGGATCAGTCGATCTATATGCTCCCGCACAGCCTTATCCTTCGCGAAACGACCGGCGACTGACATACTTGATTCCGGAGATTTTTTATGGACACAATATATCATGAGATAAAGTTCAGAACAGAGGGTGATCCGTCAAAGTGGGAAAGCACCTGTCTGCCCATAGGCAACGGGTATATGGGAGCTACTTTCTACGGCGGTATTGCGCAGGAGAGAGTTGTTCTCAACGAAAAGACCCTCTGGATAGGCGGTCCCTCAGCAAACCGACCGGACTATGACGGCGGCAACCGAAAAGGCGCGTACAAGTCCGTCAGAAAAGTGCAGGAGCTGCTTGCGGCAGGGAAGTACGACGAAGCGCTCGCTCTGCTGCCCGATCTCACCTGTGAGACAGGCGACGGCTTCGGTGCGTATCAGTGCCTTTGTGAAGCTGTATTCGATTTTCCGGATATCGACAAGAGCAATGTGACGGAATATGAACGGAGTCTCAGTCTTGATTCAGCCGAATACAACAACATCTTCAAACACAACGGAATAAGATATTTCCGCAGTGCTTTTGCGTCATATCCTGCAAGGGTCATATGCATACATTTCGCGTGTGATGAGGATAACAGCATCAGCTTTAAGCTGTCTCTTGACAAGGTACAGCAAGGCTGTACAGTCAAGGCTGACGGAAACAGACTTGATTATTACGGCGCACTCGCAGATAACGGGCTTCGTTATTACGCTGCATTTTATATTGAGAATGACGGAGGAGAGGTTGAGTGTTCTGACGGCAGTGTCACGGTCAGAAACGCCGACGATGTCAATATACTGATAACAGCTGCTACGGACTACAGCGATAGATTTCCGGATTACAGAACCGGCATTGACCCTATCGTGACTGTAAATGATGTGCTTGAAAAGTGCGTTGGCAGGAAAAACCTGTTTGAAGAGCATTTTGATGACTACAATTCGCTTTACCGCCGTGTTTCATTAAAACTCGGCAATACCGGTGAGTTGTTCTCCGATACAGGCAAGCTTCTTGACGAATACCGAAACGGTTCAGCGGAAGCCGCCGCGCAGCTCGAACCGCTCTATTTCCAGTACGGGCGTTACCTGCTGATATCATCGTCCCGCGAGGGTTCGCTGCCCGCGAATTTACAGGGCGTATGGAACGAGAGCAATATGCCGCCGTGGTGCTGTGACTACCACATCAATGTTAATTTGCAGATGAACTACTGGGGCGCGTTCAACACCAACCTCGCCGAGACCGCAAAACCGCTGGTGCGCTTTCTTGACAGTCTCAGAGCACCGGGACGGATAACTGCAAAAGAGTATTATAACATCGTGAGCGACGATGAGCATCCCGAGAACGGCTGGATAGCGCATACTCAGTCAACGCCCTTCGGCTGGACTTCGCCGGGGTGGGACTTCTACTGGGGCTGGTCAACGGCGGCAGTAGCGTGGCTTATGCTGAATATCTATGATTATTTTGCTTTCACCGGTGATCTTGAATATATGCGGGAGCATATTTACCCGATAATGCGTGAAGCTGCGCGGTTCTACACTCAGTGGCTTATATGGGACGAAAAACAGCAGAGGTTTGTTTCTTCGCCTACTTATTCTCCGGAACATGGTCCCGTAACAATAGGCAATACCTATGAGCAGTCTCTTATTTCGGAGTTTTATGAGTGTTTCCTGAACCTGACTGTCAGGAATTACAAAAGGGAAGATGATGCCCTTATCAAGAAGGTTGAAGAACAGCTTGAACTGCTGAAACCTTTCTCGGTCAGCAAAACGGGACTTCTCAAAGAATGGTATGAGGAGGACGAACCGGACTTTGACCGCTCGAAGATACAGCAGAACCACCGCCACATTTCCCACCTTATGAGCCTTTACCCGGGAAGCCTTATCAACCGTGACAGCCCCGAGCTTATGCAGGCGGCGATAGCCACGATGAATGACCGGGGCGATGAATCCACCGGCTGGGCGAGAGCGTACAAACTCAATCTCTGGGCAAGGACAGGTGACGGCGAGAGGGCATACAAGCTGCTCCACGGGCTGCTGACCGACTGTACATACCCCAACCTGTGGGATTTCCACCCGCCGTTCCAGATAGACGGAAACTTCGGCGGAAGTGCGGGAATAGCGGAAATGCTGCTGCAAAGCCATGAGCTTTACAATGAAGTAATGTCTTATACGATAAATGTTCTGCCTGCAATACCGACGAAGTGGTCAGAGGGCGAGTTCAGCGGACTCTGCGCACGCGGAGGATTTGAGGTTTCCGCAAAGTGGGAAGACTGCAAACCTACAGAGATCCGCATTAAATCATTGCAGGGTGAATGGGCGTATGTAAGGACAGACCTTGATCACGTTACCGATGAGAAAGGGGCAGGTGTTGAGTTCCGGCGTGATAGCTGGGACAGCAGGAATATAACATTCCGAACTGAAAAAGGAAAAACATACATAATAAGCTAAATCAATACAGAAGGAAAGGGATTTCTTATGTCGGAAAAGCTTTTTAACGATAACTGGAGCTTTATGCTGAAAGACGTCGGCTCCGAGATAGCTGATGCCGTGGCCGAGAAGGAGTGGCACGATGTCGAAGTGCCGCACGACTGGCTCATAGGCGACACGCACAATCTGTATAAGTCCAACGACGGTTGGTACAAAAAGACGTTCAGGGTAGATGAACTTACTGACGATGACGCATATATACTGCGATTTGACGGAGTGTATATGGACAGCACCGTTTATGTGAACGGGGAAGAAGCCGGCGGCAGGGGATACGGATATTCCTGCTTTTCTATCGACATAACCGACAAGCTGAATGAGGGCGACAATGAGATCTTCGTGAGGGCGCGATATCAGGCTCCCAATTCGCGCTGGTACTCCGGCGCGGGCATCTACAGGAACGTGTGGCTCCGTCATACCAACAAGCTGCACATAAACGAAAACGGAGTTTATATATCCTGCCGCAAGTATGATGAAAACAACAAATGGATCGTCATTATCGAGACCGAAAGCACAGCCGGAGACTGCACGATACGTCACAGAGTATTCGACAGCATCGGCAGAAAATGCGCGGAAGTGACCTGCAGCCAGGAAGACGGATCATCACGGTCGGCGTTTTATGCAGTAAACCCGGTATGCTGGGATATCGACACTCCCGTTTCTTACGAAATGGTCAGTGAGCTCATAAAAGACGGGGAAGTCCTCGACAGCGTTTCAAACATCTTCGGATTCCGCACGACGGAGTTTGACCCCGATGAGGGATTCAGGCTCAATGGCAGGAAGATGAAGCTTCACGGTGTTTGTATGCATCACGACCTGGGTGCTCTCGGAGCGGCGGTAAACGTGAACGCTCTGAAAAGACAGCTCACGATACTTAAAAGCTACGGAGTGAACGCGGTAAGGACCGCCCACAATATGCCCGCCCGTGAGCTCATTGACCTCTGTACGGAAATGGGTATCCTTGTGGACAGCGAGTGCTTCGATATGTGGGAGCTGCCAAAGACCGAGTTCGATAATGCCCGTTTCTTCAAAGAGCATTATGAAGAAGATGTTGAGAGCTGGGTGACCCGTGACAGGAACGCGCCCTGCGTGATAATGTGGAGCATAGGCAACGAGATCTTTGATACCCACAAGGACGAGCATGGGCTTGATATAGCAAAGATGCTGTATAAGGCAGTGAACCGCTTCGATAAATACGGTAATGCGCCTTGCACCATAGCGTCCAATTATATGCGCTGGGCAAACGCGCAGAAGGTATCCGATCTGATAAAGATAGCGGGCTATAACTATGCGGAGGATCTCTACGACGGTCATCACGAAGCATACCCCGACTGGTTCATATACGGAAGCGAGACTGCATCTACGGTAAGTTCGCGCGGCATCTATCATTTCCCGGCGGAAGAGTCTATTCTTACTCATGAGGATCTTCAGTGTTCCGATTACGGCAACAGTGTGGTAGGCTGGGGAAAGCTTCATGAGAAAGCGATAATAGATGACCGCGACAGACCTTTCGTGGGCGGCCAGTTTGTCTGGACGGGCTTCGACTATATCGGTGAACCCACCCCGTACAGCTCGAAGAACTCCTTCTTCGGTATCGTTGATACCGCCGGATTCCCGAAAAACTCGTATTATCTTTACAAGGCGGCGTGGGGACGCGGCAAGACAGAGCCTTTCGTGCATCTTTTCCCGTACTGGGATTTCAACATAGGCGAGGAGATAACTGTCCGGGCTTATTCAAATATGCCGGACGTTGAGCTGAAATACAACGGCAGAAGCCTCGGTAAGCGTCATATCGACTTCGACCACGGGGACACATATCTCTGCGAATGGACTCTCAGGTACAGAAAGGGCACGATCCTTGCCACGGCTTATGATAAGGACGGAAAGGAAGCTGCCACCGACAGCATCAGCTCTTTCGGAGATCCCGAAAGCATTGACGCTGTGCCGGACAAGTATATAATGCATTCCGACGGACGGGATCTTGTTTTCATAGAGATAAGCGTTTCGGATAATAACGGGATCGCTGTTGCAAACGCGAGAAACAGGATAAAAGTTACGGTCGAAGGCGCGGCAAGACTTGTCGGTCTCGATAACGGCGACAGCACGGATTATGACAGCTATAAGGGCGATAACCGCAGGCTTTTCAGCGGTAAGCTGCTTGCGATAATCCAGTCCACTCTTGAGCCGGGCGAAGTTACCGTCAGCATAAAGAGCGAGGGCTTATGGGGCAAGGAGCTTGTGATAACATCGCTTGAACCGGAAGTGAAGCCCGAGGGCGTTTCGGTAGTGTCGGAATACTATCCGAAAGTCACCGCGGAATACACTCCCGAAGTACCCCTCCGCAAGATCGAGCTTTATGCTACACGGAGCATTCTTGAACCCGAGACGAATGCGGCAGGTATAAGCGCGAAGTTCTTCCCGGAAAATGCAGATTATAAGGACATCGAGTTCAGCTGTATCCTTCCGAACGGTGCAAAAGTCGGGCTTTCCGAGATCGAAAAGACGGATTTCGGTGCCAAGATCACCGGAAAAGGCGACGGCGCGTATATTATCCGCGCCGTCAGCAAAAACGGCGGAGATATCCCACAGGTCTATTCCGAGATACACATGATGAACAGCGGTTTCGGTCCGATATCTCTCGACCCGTACACATTCATATCGCCCGCTCTTACGTCTTTCAGCAGCCGCCCCTATAAACTTATCGAGAGAAACGCTATCTCCACCGATAACGAGCGCATGGTCGTAGGATTTTCAAATATTGATTTCGGCAGCTCCGGAACCAATATTATAAAGGTGTATTACGGTTTCAGCGACGGTCCTGCAATTCCGGTAGAGCTGTGGCTCGGAGATCCGGATAAGAACGGCTCGGGACTTCTGACTACACTGACACTTGAGAACAACGGCATCTGGGACGGTTTCGCACCCCAGGAATTCAAGCTTCCCGAGCGTATCCGCGGTACTGAGACTATCGCTTTTGTAATAAACCGAAAGTTCACTTTCGGCGGATTCGAGTTCACACCCGTGGATCGAGCGTTCGATAAGCTGTACGCATCGGATAATGATGAGATCTACGGTGACGCGTACCAGCTTTCCGGATTGCAGATAACCGAGATAGGCAACAATGTGGTGCTGACATTCAAAGAGCTCGATTTCGGAAATGACGGGGCTTCGTCGGTAACGATATGCGGCAGGACCCCGAACACCGTGAACTCTGTGCAGATACGCTGCACCGGAACGGACGGAGTTCAGCGCACTCAGCTTGTCGAGTTCCCTCAGAGCTTTGATTATTCGGAACAAAAGCTCAGTCTTGACAGGATCGTCGGAGTAAATGATGTTTCGCTGGTATTCATGCCCGGAAGCAGGTTCGACCTTGACTGGTTCAGATTTGACAGATAACTCCAGACCCCGACCGGCACTTTGCCTCTCGGGGTCGATGTCTGCCGCAAGGAATTCAGTCGGGCAGACGGACGTATGCAAAAATTTCGGGAAAATATGAAAAAGTGATTGAAAAATCCTTGCGAATATAGTATAATATATCTGTATGCTGAAATGCATATCCATAAATGATCTGAAAGGAATAAAACCCTATGCCACAGGAATTTACGGTCTCGCTGGACAGGATAATACGGGAGAATGAGCTCGAAACGCTTTACTGCCCGAAAAAGCCGGAAGAGATCACAGTCAGCAGCAACGATGTCAACCGCCCGGGACTTCAGCTCAGCGGTTTTTACGAATACTTCGACAATACCCGTATCCAGATCCTTGGAAAGTCAGAGTACGCTTTTATGGAGCATAGAAATGAGGAGGAGCGTAAAGCTTCCTTTGAGACTCTTTTTTCCCAGAAGCCGCCGGCAGTGGTCATTGCCCGTGGTCTTGATCCGTTCCCGGAGCTTATCCCCCTCGGCGAGAAGTATGAAGTCTCCGTTCTCCGAAGCCATGACAGCACTTCCGCTTTTATGGCAAGGCTCATAGCATTCCTTAACCTTAACCTTGCACCGCGTATAACCCGCCACGGTGTCCTCATTGAGATTTACGGCGAGGGCGTTCTTATCCTCGGCGACAGCGGAGTAGGTAAGAGCGAAACTGCAATAGAGCTTGTAAAACGCGGACACAGACTTGTCGCGGACGACGCGGTCGAGATACGCAAGACATCGAATATCACTCTTGTCGGAAGTTCCCCCGATAACATCAGGCACTTCCTTGAGCTCCGCGGCATAGGTATCATCAATGTCCGCCAGCTCTACGGTATCGGCTCAGTCAAGGTGACCGAGAAGATAGATATGGTGGTGGAGATCGAACCCTGGAACCCCGAGAAGGTTTATGACAGAATGGGCATGGATAATCATTATATGTCTATACTCGGAGTGAAGGTGCCGTATCTTACCATTCCGGTAAAGCCGGGACGTAACCTTGCGGTGATCCTCGAAGTTGCAGCCATGAACAACAGACAGAAGAAAATGGGCTATAACGCAGCGCAGGATCTGCTCGATCATCTGGGGCTCAGCATGGAGGGCGCCGATACAGTGACCAAGTACGATATGTGATACATAGATAATTAGAGGGAACCTCTAAAAACCCAATTTGAGAGAAAAAGAGCTATCCACTTTATGCCGCATTGTATGCGCGCGTCCTGCTCGCTTTTGGCGGCAATACCACGGCTTCCTGCCGTGACCGTCTACTGCGTCAAAACTCCTAACCGGGCGTGGTCTCCCCGGCAGCGGGGAGGTGTCGAGCTTGCGAGACAGAGGGGCTGACCGACAGACCAGCCCGGCTTCGTCGGCTTTCCTTGTATCCGA
>JAGBMA010000067.1 GCA_017635095.1 Ruminiclostridium sp.
AGAGTCGTTGAGTACCGTTCCTGTGCCGTGACCGTTGATGTAGTCTATCCGTTCGGCAGTTATCCCCGCGTCATCGAGTGCGTTCTGCATAAGATGAAACGCTTCCTCGCCGGTAGGTTCGGGGCTTGTGGGGTGATATGCATCATTGCCGCTTGCAAAGCCGAGTACCTCGCAGTATATCTTTGCATTTCTCGCAAGTGCGTTTTCAAGCGTTTCCAGCATGAAGAAAGCGCCGCCCTCACCGATATTTATGCCATCGCGGCTGACATCATAAGGATTGCACACATCTTTGCTGAGAGCTTTCAACGCATTGAAGCCGAAGCCGCCCATAGGTGTGAGCTCTTCTGCGCCGCCCGCGACTGCGCACCTGCACAGACCGTTTCTGATAAAGTCGAACGCCATTCCTATTGCGGTAGTTCCGGCTGCACACGAAGCCGAGGATATATCTACCGTTCCGCACACTCCCGCAAGTCCGGCGGCATATACCGCAAACTCATTGCTCATCGCAAGTGTGTCAGCGCCGCTTCTGCTGTGTTCGATGTATGCGCTGTCCCGCGCCAAAAGCGTTCCGAAGAACATACGACAGTCCGTACCGAGTGCTGATATGTCAGTGCTTGTCAGTCCTGCATCGGTAAGCATTTCACCGACAGTACGGCGGATAATGTCATACAGTCTGTTTTTGCAGTCAAGTCCGTCGATCTCTCCGAATTTATCCGTCAGCAGACCTGTTGTATCGAATACCGTGCACGGCTTTATCTCTCCGCTGAGCGCGCCTATTCCCGTTATTACCACCCTGTTCATTCGGTTATACCCTGTTTGTTAAGATATGCCGCTATTGCGTTCACCGAGTACAGCTTCTTTACATCTTCGGCGGGAACATCAAACCCGAACAACTCAAATATCATAGTCACAAGCTCAAGCGCGTCCATAGAATCAAGTCCGAGATTCGGTCTGCCGTCACCTGTATTGAATATGATCGTATCATCGGTGAAACCGGCAAGAGCTTCTTTTTCTATATCAAGATGAGAGATAAGATTCTCTCTTATTTTCGTGAGAAATGCTTCATTCATAAAGCTGCCTCCTTTTTGGGGTATATGTAGCTTAATCTTTTACTTGTTTTTGAGATCACATTGGATAAAACCTTGTTTCGAAAGGCATTTGCGTGATCTCCCACTCCGTCCATTGAAAACACGAATTGTGTGCAGCCCTGCTCGCGCACTTTTGCGAATGATTCACACAAAGGTAAAAATATGGCTCTTATCCGGTAGGTGTGGGCAATAAAAAAAGGTTTGTAGGGATATGACCGCATTTATTATTCCACGGTCATCTTGACACGAGCCTCGATTCAAGTGTGATAGTCGGGCAGCACCGGCAGGGTCTGTCGGTCATCCCCTCCGGCTCCTTCGTCGCCACCTCCCCGCTACCGGGGAGACCACGCAAGGTGAGGTGACTTGACGAAGCAGTGCAGTTCTTTTTCTCTCAAATGGGTTTTTAGAGGTTCCCTTTAGTTTATTCCATATTTACCCAAAATTTTGCTTATATACTCCGATGCACTCTGAGGCTGATCCACGTCTTTCAAAATCAGACCTCCGGCGACCTGCTCAAGTTCTTCAACAGCAAGCTCACGCTCTTCATCGCTGAACGACATAATGAATTTATTTACCTCGTCACGGGTTGCCTTACAGCCGTGTTTTGAAGCGAACTCCTTGACCTTATTGTCTCTGAGGGCAACGCTGAATTCCTTTTTCAGCTCCTCGTTTTCCCTGACTTCTTCATAAAGTTCCTGTAAAGATTTCATGGTGTGATTTCCTTTCGTTGCTATAATTATCCGACCGGAGGTGTTCCGGGTTCCCGACCGTTTTCAGAACTTCCCTCTGAGCTTTTCCCGAAGTGCCGCGAACGCTTCGCGCTGTTTCTTAACTGTCATGTGGTAGGACAGACCTGTTCTTTCGGCGAACTCCGAAAGAGACAGACCCGCATAGAACCGCATGATCAATATATCCCTTTGCTGTTCCGGCAATTCTTTCAGGGAATCCCTCAGCAATATATATTTTTTCGTTTTCGACATAGATGTCCTCTGTTGAGGGGACGCTTTCCCCGATCTCGTCAAGACTTGTGTATGTATGAAAAGTCCGGTGATGATCGACGACTATATCATGTGTGATCTTGTACATAAGCGTTGATACGGAGGCCCTGCTCCCGTCGAATCTTTCGAGTGCCCGGAAAAATTTTATAAACACTTCCTGACAAAGATCCTGTGCATCTTCGTAAGATGACACTCTCGCCGATATGTACGCAAGGACAGTATCTCTGTACTCGGTATAGAACTGCTCGCGGGAAAGTGTCGGGATCAAGTCTCGTCCCTCCTCCTGTCCGGCGTTCCGGATATCCCGCCCGCAGCGGCGGCAAGACTGTCTATGTCAGTGATCTGCTCGTCCGACAAGCCATATCTGGTCAGAGTATCACTTATCATCATGTCAAGCTCCTTGTCATTTGCAAACCTCTGCCAATCAAACATTTCCGGTATAAGAGCTTCAATTCCGAACATTATTATGTCTCCTTTCGACCTCTCTGTATATTTAACCGAATGAAATGATAAATTTTGACCGTATTTCTGAAATTTTTTATCCGGCTCCCTGATCGAGACGCTGACGTTCGACAAGTTCGGCGAAAAATCCGCCCTTTTTGATAAGTTCGTCGTATGTGCCGTCTTCTATGATCTCGCCCTTGTCAAGCACAAGGATACGGTCACAGTGCCGTATCGTTGACAGTCTGTGCGCTATGACGATTCTCGTACAGCCCATTGCGTCCAGCGCTTCCGAGACCTGCTTCTGCGTTTTGTTGTCAAGGGCGCTCGTAGCTTCGTCAAACATCAGCAGCTTTGGCTTCGGAGCTATCGCCCGGGCTATCATGATACGTTGCTTCTGACCGCCGGAAATACCGCCCTGTCCTTCGGATATTATCGTGTGCATTCCCATAGGCATCGCGCGTATGTCGTCCGCAATACCGGCTTTTTCGGCAGCCTCCCACGCGTCATTGAGAGTAAGCTCCGGCGCGGTTATGACGATGTTGGAGTAAATATCGCCCTGAAACAGTCCGCTGCTCTGTATTACCGTGCCTATCTTCCGTCGAAGCGAACCGAGATCGAGGCTGTTTATGTCTCTGCCGTCATAGTACACTGCACCTTTTTCGGGCTTTTCAAATCCCAGAAGCAGACGCATCAGCGTTGATTTTCCGCAGCCGGTCTTTCCGACTATTGCAACATACTCGCCGGGCTTTATTTTCAGAGACATATTGTTCACGATGTACGGCGTGTTCTCCTTGTAGCGGAAATAAACATTATTAAGTTCAATGCCGCCTGATATCCTTGTCACGATCTCTCTGCCGCCTGAGGTCTCGGGTTCCGTTTCGAGGAAAGGCTCCGCCATGTCGAGTATCGGTTTTATCTTTCCCGCCGATAAAGCTATGCCCGCAAGTGACGAAAATGCTCCCATGACCGCGCCGTACGCCGCAGTGAAGGCGTAGTATGACGACTGATCGACACCGCTCTCCACTGCCATAAAGTACAGGATTATCGTTGATACAAGGCTTATCGCCGTATTGATGACCGAATTTATTTTAATGAACATCGGCGGATCGTAGGCAAGCTCCGCGCCCTCGGAATATAGGTTCAGCCAGCGTGAGAACATTCTCTTTTCCGCACCCGCAAGCTTTATCTTCTGTATGCCGGTTATCATGGAGTACGACATACCCGTTTCCTTTGCGGAATGCTCCATCATCTTCTTCGATATGCGTATCTGAACGAAAGATGATACAGCGCTGAATGCCACGGTCGTCAGTATTATCAGCAGCGAGGGAACAACGAGCGCCGGTGCGAAGCTGAAAATATCGGTGATGTACAAAAGAGACATCAGCGAAGTAAGTCCCGTTGACATTATCATACCGAGCAGAAGGCTGCAAAGCTGATCGACCGCGCCGGAACGGCTCATGAGCTCACCGGCGCTGTAATCGCGGAAAAACGGCGCAGGAAGCGACATTATCCTCATCATCATAGACGATTGTATGCCGAGACTCGTCTTTGTCTGAACACGACTCATAACCATGCCCTTTACCGAGCTTATGAGCTGCGACGAAAGCGCGGTACAGAACAGGCATACCGCAGATGCTATCAGCATACTTGTGCTTCCGTTCACAAGAACGGGACCCGTCAGTGCCTGTGTGATGTGGGGCATCAGCTTGCCGACAAGCACCAGCGCAAGCGTTGCGATGACTGTGAAAGCGACATCTGTGGTATTCACACAGCCTTTCATGTACATAAGAAGGTCGCGAACGCCTATCCTGCGCTGCGGCAGCGGCTTGTAGAAACAATACGCCTCCCGCTCCAGCAGTTTTTCTGTCCGCGAATCCACCTTCACATGTCTGCCCGTTTTCACATCCGTGAAATAATAGCCGCGTATCTTCCCTGGCAGCAGCGCGACCTGTTCGCCGCCTTCCTTCATCTTTCCGATAATAGGACCGTAAGCGTCCTTATACCAGCCGTCCTCAAGCGTTATGTCACGCTTCATCATTCCGTAAGGGCGCAGACAATAATCGACCTGCTCCTCATAGTTTTTGATGTTTTTCGGTATCTCCACAGACTTGAATCTGTAATACCGTAGGATATCATCTATTGCTTTCCCTGCGTTATACCGCGAAGCACCAAGCGAAGCGGCGCTGTCTTTTCCTATTATGACTCCTGCGGCGCGGAACAGTGAATCTTCAAATGCCTGCTGGTCGAGATCAGCGCTTTGCTTTATCTGTTTTTCAAACCAACCCAAAACGCTTCCCCCTTTATTCGTTTGTGACCAATTCGGTATAAGCTCCGCCGAGCTTCAAAAGTTCATCGTGAGTACCGCGTTCGACGACCTTCCCGCGCTCAAGAACGATTATCTCATCACAGTCGCGTATTGTGGAAAGCCGGTGAGCTATGACGATACAGGTGATGCCGCGATCCTTTATAGCTTTGACGACCTCGTATTCCGTTTTTGCGTCAAGCGCCGAGGTAGCCTCATCAAGTATGATTATCGAGGGATCCTGTGCAAGCACTCTCGCTATTTCAAGGCGCTGTCTCTGACCGCCGGAAAGATCACGCCCGCCGGAAGTGAGCCTGTATTTATAACCGCCGTCACGCTGCATTATATCATCATGTATCTGCGCGTCACGGGCGGCAAGTATCATCTCATAGTCCTTGATGCTCTCGTTCCACATCTTGATGTTATTGGCGATAGTGTCCTCAAACAGTGTTATATCCTGATCAACGACAGCTATCGAGCCTGTCATCACCGCCCTCGGGTATTCCGGGCGATGCTTGCCGTCGAAAAGTATCTCACCGCTCCATGGCTCATATAATCCGGAGATAAGCTTTGCCAATGTGGATTTTCCGCAGCCGGAAGCCCCCACGAACGCAACTCTGCTTCCGGGCTTCATCGTCATGGAAAAATCCTCGATAAGCGGCGCGGCAAGTTTTGAATATCCGAATGTGATATTTTTCAGCTCAACACCACCCCTGAGCTTTTCCATGCTTTGATCCCCGGAGTTTATGTTTTCGGCGGCGTTAGGGTCATCGGGATACTCCATAACATCCTCGACGCGCTCCATTTGCGTTCGCATTTCCTGAAGCATCTGACCGGCGCTCACAAACGTCATTGCCGGAGTCATGAACGAGCCTAAAAATCCCTGAAACATCTGTAATGCGCCGAGAGTGAACTCGCCCTGCATAACGCTCCATATTCCGAGGACAAGCACCGCGTAATTGGCGAGAGTCCCGAAAAACATAGGAACCACGCCGAGAAGCTGCTCGGTTTTAGCCGATTTTACCGACTGCGCGTTAATGGAAGCCTGATATCCCGCCCATTTGCGGAAAAATCCTTCCTCGGCTCCGCTCGCCTTGATAGTTTCAACCATTTCGATGCCGGAAACGGTCGTTGATACAAGCTTTCCGCTGTCACGCTGGAGAACACGGGTGATATTGATGCGTTTTTCGGAGATTATGCGCGACATAACTATGTTGAGCGCAAGCGTGCCGATGCCGATTGCGGTAAGAATAAGGTTCTGCCTCAGCATAAGGACAAGATAGAATATCATCATTACTGTATTGAGCAGGAGAGGGGCAAGCGTATTGACAAGAGTACCCGCGATCGTGGAGTTTGTTCCCTGCCGCTGCTGAATATCGCCCGCCATGCGCTGAGAAAAGAACTCCATTGGCATATGCAGGATCTTCCACATATATGTTATGCTTCCGAGAACAGACATTTTGCCGTTTATTTTCAGAGAATATATTGCCTG
>JAGBMA010000068.1 GCA_017635095.1 Ruminiclostridium sp.
CCATATCTCAAAGGAGCAGATGAAGTATGTCACGAACAGCGGTCCGGGCGAAGGGCTTATCCGCTACGATAAGGTCTTGCTGCCGTTTACGGACAAGTTCCCGACGGATACAGAGATGTATCGCCTTATGACCACGAAGCCAACCGAAAGTGCGTAAACTGCGAAGAATGGAGGATTTATGAGCTTACAGAGAAAAGAAAATAACCTCCGCAGAGCGCAGGCACGACTTGACCGTATTCAGAACCCTCCCCGATGGAAAGTGGTTTCACACCTGAAAGCAAGGGAGTTTCAGATCGACTATCGCCGTGAGCCAAATCGTCACGGCAGATACCGAACCCGTGCGTATATTGTCCGTGGTGCGAAAGCGTATCACGGCAATAACCGTGGACTTATCCACAAGGCTGTCAACCTGAAATACCGTGTGCAGGGCGATAAACCCTCGGTCACAAGGACGATCAAATCATGGCAGCCAAAGACCATGAAGGGCAAGCTGTTCAAGGCAAATGCCCGTGCTGTGAATTTTGCAGTTCACGATGTTACACAGACGGCAGTCGATACGGCTCTCGCAGCGGAGACTGTCGGTCTGAAAACATCGGATACTGCCCAGCGTGAAGTCCGCAACAAGCTCAAACAGAAGTACACCCGTGAAGCGGTGGACGATTATCACCGTGGCGTATTTCTCATGGGGCGCACGGCGGTCGATGCTGTCAAGGGTACACATCACCACCTGAAAACAAAGAAACAGCATAAACTCGAAAAGGCAAAGTTTCAGCTAAAGAAAGCTGATAACAAGCTATATAAGTCGAAAATCGGCAAGCCGAAGCTCAGGGCGAACAAGGCAGCTCTGCGAGGTGCTAAGGCTGAGTATAAGGCGAAGAAAAAGCCTGCCCACGGCAATAAGCTCCGCAAGGCGATGAATAAGCGTAGGCTGCAAGCCTACAAACAGACGAAGCGTGAGCTGAAATTTGAGCGTAAACAGCTCAGGACAGAAAACAAGTTCCGTGTCAAGGAATTCCGCAATCAGAAGAAGATCAGCAAATTGACCAGACCGGGACTGCTTGCATTGAAGCCTGCCACTTATACCGCAGGCAGAATGAAAGCGTCCGCTTGGCAAAAGGCGGTCAACGAAGATCAGGACAACGATTTTCTCCACGCTATCGACTCTGCAAAACGCAGAGTTGTAGAGCCTGCGGCACAGAAAGTAAGCAAGCCTCAGCGTTTGCAGAAAAAAGAGAAACAGCGTGACCGCCTGAATGACAAGAAGTCGAAGTCCAATAACCGCCTGAACAGGCAGGAGACTCGACTGAAAGACAAGCACGACAGCTATAAAAAGCGTAAAAAGCCGAAGCCGAAAAAGAAGAAAGGTGCTAAGGACACGATCTCCGCTGCATTAAAGGCAGCGTGGAAATTCGTGAAGAATGTCTATGAGAGCGAGGTCAAAAAGTTCTTTCTTTGTCTGGCGATACCTGTCATTGTGATATTGCTTGTATTCGGTATTATCACGATGCTGTTCTCTGCGACTTCCTCGCACAGCGGTTTTACGCTCGGCACATACGCAGCGCAGGACTATGACCTGAGTGAAGCGGAGAAATACTACACGGAACTTGCCTATAACCTCAATCAGAAGATTCGCAAGGTAAGCAGTTCTGCTGACTGGCAAAGCGGTCTTGCTGCTTTCGGAGCAAATACGGGTGATCTCTCCGATACCCCTGATGAATGGGTGTGGGGACGCTCCTCGGTCTATGACTTTGATCCTGTGTATGACTTCGATACCTACAAGCTGTGGTCGTTCCTCTGTGCTTATTACTATGATTTCGATGCCGATAACGATGATATTTACTATTGGGAGTTCGACGGCGATACGGAAGATCTGCTTGAAGAAATCTTCAATGATGAATATGAGTTCGTCTATTGGTATGATAATCAGTCCCGTTGGGAGGAGCTTTCCCCATACAACTATTGGGGCGGCGGTAACGCATCTTCGGGAACATATTACAGGGCTGAGAAAGATGCTTATATCTATGACGGGCAGCCGTACAGATACCGCTTCAAGCCGATAGCGATCACATCGGAGCTTTCGCAGTATGAGGACGATGACGGCTATCTCTGCATCACAGACGGCTATCGTGTGCTTGATGCACAAGACGATTACAGAGAAACAGGCTTCTTCATCATGGATCACCGCTGGTATTCCGGCACAAGCCACCCGTTCTACTACATCGACAACGATACCGACACATTTTTCTTTATGCACGGCGGAGAGCGTCACGACCGCAGTTTTTGGGGTTGGGACGGCACAGATGCGTGGTTCTTGGTATCTCCGACAGATACCCATATCTGGAACAGCAGTCTGAACGATGTGTGTATGTACGGCTACTATGAAAAGTACAAGTGGAAAACGGAGTGCAAGCTCTACTACAATGTCAAGCAGAACAAGACCTTTGATGAGGTCATTGCTGATAAACTCAGCAGTATGTCCCATTCCGATGAACGCTTGCAGTATTACGCTTTACTGGTCGGCGCAGAGGATTCCGCAACGATGTACGGTAATCATCAGACCTTGCACAATCTTCTTCCGGGTGCTACGATCCGTGACTACTCGCTGAAACGAGAGTTTGGCTATGAAATGACGGAGTGGAACACCGACAGCGACGGTCTATATCAGGGTATCAAGGTGTATTGCAATAACGGCGATAAGCTCAAAGCCCCGTTCAAGGGCGAGATCACTGATGTGAATACCGATGATAACAAGATCACGATACGCAAGGACGATGTGGAGTATTGGTATGACGGTACGGGCGGAACTGAGCGTGATACGGAAGTCACCATTGCAAATGCTGTGCTGTTAAGCGGTTTCTCCGAGGGTGATACGGTCAATGACGGACAGGAGTTCGCAAAAACAACAGCAGGAAATGTGAATTTCCACATTTATATAGACACTGACGGCTACGGTTGGGATTATATTGATCCCCGACTGGTGCTGTACTAACGGAGGTGCTGAATGGCTCTATACGATGCGAAGATCGAGAAATACTGCAAAAAGGTAGAGCAGCTTGAACGCAATATCAAGCGTGATACAGAGGAACGCAGACGGCTTCTCTCCGAAATTGACAGGCTGCGTTACCTCTCGCTCTGCGAAAAGCTGAACTGTCAGGGAGAGGAATTAGAAACCGTCCTCGCCAGAGAACATGAGCAAATTCAAAACATGAAGGCTCGTGGAATGACCGATGATGAGATCGACGATCTCGGCAAAGGCGGCAATGACGGTAAATACGAAGATCAAATGAGTTTTTACTCTGAGGAGGACGATGATGAAAACAAGAATGCTTAGTGCTGTTATGGCAGCATTTATGCTTGCAACTGCAAGTGTGGGCGGTATTACC
>JAGBMA010000069.1 GCA_017635095.1 Ruminiclostridium sp.
ACAAATCCAGCGGACACCGTGAGCAGGAAGTCGATATTCATTTCAGATTTAACGTCCTTAAGGTCATAGCGATACTTGACAGACGAGATTACGACAAAAAGAAAAAGGCTGCGTAATGTTTGGCACACCTGATATTTTCCCTAAGCGCTGCTATTGCGGCGCTTACAGGAAAATATCTTAAGTGCTTTAAATACGCAACCTTTCGGGAGCAGTCGAATACTTCTTTATTACTACCCCACGAAACAGGGGCATTTTTTATTTCGTATTCAGGTTTATGAGCTTTCCCGTCTCCATATCGAGCTCGCGGTAATAGCAGTTATTCGGCACACCGTTGTGACTCGTATGACATATGCCGCCTTTATCGGGGGTCGCCTGAAAGACAAGGGAATTCTGCTCACAGTTCACGAAGATATGGTGCAGGGTGAAAGTGTTGCCGCTTTCTGCGCCCTTGAACCACAGCTTGTTTCGGGAAGTGCTCCAGAGAATGACTTTGCGCTGTCGTATCGACTCGCGAAGGGCTTCCTCATTGATGTAAGCAATGAGGATCACCTCTTTTGTGTCGAGGTTCTGGACTGCAACGGGAATGACCTTGTTCACCGGGTCTATCTTTGCGATCTTTTCAAAATCGAGCATCAGCTCGTCTGTTTCTTCGATCAGGCTCATAAAGATCTCCTTTGTGCAGTCTCACTTCGGCTGTTCTTCAGTTCATCACGAGTGCCTGCAAATAAATCGCGGCAGCTATTAAAGTTTTTTTGAAAGAGAAAGGGGTCGAGGGTTATGGGGCAGAGCCCTATACGCGCGTCCTCAGACGCGCTCTGTGGGCGCAGGTCAGAAACCTGCGATCAGCCGAAGATCGCCATGAGCGCACCGGCAGCAACAGCTGAACCGATGACGCCGGCAACGTTAGGTCCCATAGCGTGCATGAGGAGGAAGTTGGAAGCATCGGCTTCCTGACCTACTTTCTGAGAAACGCGGGCTGCCATAGGAACGGCGGAAACACCGGCCGAACCGATAAGCGGATTTATAGTACCGCCGGAAAGCTTGTTCATGAGCTTTGCGAGCAGTACGCCGCAGGCTGTACCCACGCAGAATGCGAGAAGTCCGAGCACTACTATCATTATAGTCCTGATGCTGAGGAAGTTTGCGGCGGTAGCAGTCGCACCGACCGTCGTTCCGAGCATGATAACGATTATGTTCATGAGTTCGCCGGAAGCGGTCTTTACAAGTCTGTCAACAACTCCGCTCTCCTTGAACAGGTTGCCGAGCATAAGCATACCTACGAGGGGCGCAGCCGACGGAACAATGAATGCAACGATGACTGTAACGGCTATCGGGAAGATGATCTTTTCTGTCTTTGAAACGCTTCTAAGCATTCCCATCTTGATGCTGCGCTCTTTCTTGGTGGTGAGCGCCTTCATGATAGGCGGCTGGATAACCGGAACAAGCGCCATGTAGGAGTACGCGGCGACTGCAATAGAGCCGAGGAGCTCGGGAGCAAGCTTTGATGTGAGCCAGATCGCGGTAGGACCGTCCGCACCGCCTATGATACCGATAGAAGCGGCATCTGCAAGAGAGAAGTCAACGATGCCGGTAGCCGAAAGAGCGCAGGCACCGAGGAATGTGAAGAAGATACCGCCCTGGGCTGCCGCGCCGAGGAAGAAGCTCTTCGGGTTTGCAATAAGGGGGCCGAAGTCGGTCATACAGCCTATGCCGAGGAATATAAGCGGCGGGAAGATACCGCACTTGACACCTAAGTACAACACGTCGAGAATGCCGCCGTCATGGAGCACCTGAGCATAAGGGATATTCGTGGACATGAAGAATTCGGGGTGGTAGAGCTCCGCGCCGGGCAGGTTCGTGAGCGCCATACCGAACGCGATCGGGAGCATGAGCATAGGCTCGTACTGCTTCACTATAGCGAGGTACATGAGGAAGAAGGAGATGAGCAGCATTACGCCCTGCTGCCATGTTATGTTGCAGAACGCCGACTGCTGCCAAAGCGTCTGTATCGTTTCAAGAAAAGTTTCAAACATATTTACCCGCCTCCCCTCAGTTTATAAAGCCGCGCATATTATCGGCAATGCCTGCTGTGCTCCAGCCCGAACGTGCGGACTTGGGACGCTGGACACGGGTGATACGGTACTGTTTGCCCTCTGCGGCACCGTAAGCCGCGATAGCTGCGGCGATAACGGCGATTATCTCATCGTCGTCCTCATCCTCATACTCCTCCTCGGGAGCATCTGTCACAGCGGGAGAAGCCGACGGATCCGTTTCTTTCTCAAGTCTGAACGACTTCATGGAATCGTTGCGTTCTATGAGCTTCTTTCTTTCTTTCTTTTCTGCTGCGCTGTTAATAGCCTTGAAGATCTTTCCGAAAGCCCAGAGGAAGAATACGAGTATGGCAAGTATAAGGAACACGACCACAAGACCGGTCACGACTGTGGAGCCCACAATCCCCCAGTCAACGTCCATCGCCATGAGGACGGCACCAGTAAAATCAGACATATAAAGACCTCTTTTCGGTTCAGTAATTCAAAATCTATTCTATTATACTACAATGCGACGGAAATTTCAAGTGATTTTTACAATTTTGAGCATAAGCACAAAAAAATTATAAATTTTAGTGCACTACTTGAAAAAAAGCACGATCTGTGATATTATATATTGTATATTTGCAGTATCCAGATCACCACGGAGGAAGTTCGCATGAGAAAACACAGATGTGCCATAGCCGCCGCTTTTCTTGCATCATCGCTCACATTATCCGGCTGCTTCTTCTTCCCGGAGGAAGAAAAGCTCCTCGACCCGCCGGTGATCGCGCCGGACGAGGTGGCATATTCCACCTACACAGCGAGACTGAAAACAATAGAAAACATCTCGGCCGCCACAGGTTATGTGCGTTCTGCTACGGAAAAGGAATGCTTCTTCACAGAATACACCGGTCAGATCAAGAATATATATGTCCGCGCAGGCGACGATGTCAGTGAAGGCGACCTTGTCGCGGAAATGAATGTTGACGAGCTTGAGTACCTGCTCAGGATACAGGAGCTTAAAGTGCAGGCCGCACAGCTCCGGTACAACTCCTCCGGCGCCCAGTCCGACAAGCTCGACCTTGAGATCGAGCAGAGCACCCTCGAAATGTACCGCGCACGTTACAACGGCGCAAAGATATATGCCCCCGTGAGCGGCAGAGTCTCTTTCGTGTACCGCGCAGACCCCGGGACGGAGATCGACCCCTACCGCGTCGTGGCAAGGATCGCTGATCCGGAACACTTCTACGCTTCCGCCGATTACAGCGGCGACAAGGACGCGTTCTCCGTCGGCGACGATGTGACTATAGTGGTCGATGGGAAAAACTATGTCGGTAAGGTAACATACACCCCCCGCAAGGCTGCGGAGGACGGAGCGGAAAACCAGAACCTGCTGCAGGCGGAGTTCGTCGGAGAAGCACCGGCCTTCGGCTACCTCGGAAAGATAGCCGACATAAAAAAAGTCTCCGAACGTTCGGAGAACGCTGTGGTCATTCCCAAGACCCTCATAAAGACCGACGGCGACAGGACTTATGTGCAGGTCTATGAGAACGGCGAGAAGACCGAAAGAGACGTGGTGACCGGTATAACAAATGCAACGGAAGCCGAGATAATAAGCGGGCTCAGTGCCGGAGAAGCAGTCATCATAAGATGATCTGCCGGAGATTTGCGGGAGATTACAGTTGTTTACATTGATTTTCAGGAAAATGCGCAAGACCCGCTGGATGGTTCTGTGCCTTTTCATAGGATTTCTTATGGCCGCGGGCATGATGAGCTCCGTGCCGATATATATGGACGCGTCGCTCCAGAGAACGCTCATAAAAGAAATGGAAGCGTATCAGCAGAGTTCCGGTGAGTTCCCCGGCATCTACACCGTTTCCCGTGAATTCCCGGAAAGCGCCCCGGTGAGCGAGCGTATGCGCGCAATAGAAGAACTCGCCGGCACGGTGAAAGAGCGGGTGGACTACCTGCCCATACCCGCGGCGGCTTCAAAGACGGTAGTGACCGATAATATGCAGTATCTCTCTGCCGGCGGCGTCAGAGGCACGGTGAACAAGCGCTTCAAGTTCGCGGCGATGACGGGTATCGACGGGCACATCACCGTAACAGCGGGAAAAATGCTTTCGGAAAGCGGAATGGCTGATGACGGGAGCGTGGAAGCGCTCGCTTCCGATGCCGCTCTTAAAGAGCTCGGCATCTCCCTCGGCGGCGTTTACCCGCTCACCGGCACAGATACCACTGCCGGAGAGCTTTCGGTAACTATCGTCGGTGTGTATGAGCCCGGCGACCCCAACGATGTTTACTGGTCGGAAAAATTCACGTCCTATGCGGGAGCGCTGGTCGTTGACTACGATCTGCTCTGCGGAAAGCTCACAAACGACGGGTTCGTGCGCCCCAACGCCGTTTCGGTGCGCTATGCCCTTGATTACCGGTCAATGGACATGAACGATCTGCCCTTTGCGGTGACTGCAATAGAAGAGGATCGGGACTTCTACCCCACTCTCGGCTGCAAGTTCAATATGGGCGTCCTGAGCATATGGAAGAAGTACGCGGCGGAAGCCGGAAAGCTCACGGAGATGCTCTGGGTGCTCCAGATACCCACAATGGTCATGCTCGCGTTCTACCTGTTCATGGTGTCCAAGCTCAACGTGGAGCAGGAAAAGAATGAGATCGCCGTGTTCAGGAGCCGCGGTGCGGGTGCCCTCCAGATCTTCGGTATGTACGCCCTCGAAATGGGGATCCTCTGCGCCGCCTCGCTCGTCCTCGCCCCGTTCATAGGGCTCGGTATGTGCAAGTTTCTCGGCGTGTCCGACGGATTTCTCGAATTCGTGAACCGTGCGGGCATCTCCGCAAAGATCACACCGGGCGCTGTTCTTTACGCGCTTATCGCGGTGTTGATATTCTTTGCCGCGACCATGATACCGATAATCCCTGCGTCGAAGCTCTCGATCGTGCAGTATAAACAGAGCCGCACGAAAGTCGTGAAAATGTCGCTCTGGGAAAAGACATTCATAGACGTTCTGCTTATCGCGGCAGCCGCCGTCTTCTTCATAGTGCGCACCTCCGGCGAACAGCCCTCCGACATCTCCTCCGGCAGCATCGACCCGCTCATCTTCGTATTCTCCACCTGCCTTATCTTCGGGCTCGGGCTGCTTTTCATAAGGCTCTACCCCTACCTGCTCGATCTCATATACCGGGTGTTCCGCCCCCTCTGGTCGCCCGCACAGTACATGGCGATAACAACGGTCTGCCGTTCGCAGGGCGGTCGTGAGCGCTTTCTGATGCTGTTTCTGGTGGTGACATTCTCCCTCGGCATTTTCTCCGCCAACACTGCGCGCACCATAAATAACAGCCGCGAGGATCGAATCTGCTACTCCGCGGGTGCTGACATCGTGATAAAGGAGTACTGGCAGGAAGCCACAGCCTCCGACGGAAGCGCGGTGTCCGGCTACGTTGAGCGGGACTTCGGGCGTTTCGGCGAGCTTGAGGGCGTTGAGACTGCAACAAAAGTCATGATAAACAAGAAGACAAAAGCGACTTTCGACAACAGCACCGAGGAAAATGTGACACTCATGGCTGTCGAGCCTTATAAGTTCGCAAATACAGCATGGTTCAGGAACGACCTGCTGCCGGTGCACTGGTGGAACTATATCAAGGCTCTCCAGGAGCACCCCTCCGGCGTCATCATCTCCCGCGCCCTTGCGGACAAATACGAGATACTTGCGGGAGACGCGATAGACCTGAAATGGTCACGCAACGAAAAGATAAGCGCACCCGTGCTTGCGATAGTCGATTACTGGCCGGGTATCAACCCGAACGTGACGGCTGCACCACAGAGCGGCGGAAAAAAGCAGCAGAAAAGCGAGGAGACCGGAGAAGAAGAGACTGAGACAGTCACAGCTTACGCCGTGAACTGCTTCTGCGTGATGAATTACTACTACACCTCGACTGTCTCCGACACGGAGCCCTACGAGGTATGGATAAAGATGCGGGAGGGAGCGTCGAGCGAGGCGCTCTACGCCGACATCGAAGCGAAAAAAATGCCGGTCGAGAGCATCACCGACGCTTCCCAACAGCTTATCGCGGCAAAGAACGAGCCGGTCCTGCAGGGCATGAACGGGTCGCTCACGCTGAGCTTTGTCGTCATAATGACCATGACCGTCATCGGCTTCCTGATATACTGGATACTCTCGATAAGAAGCCGGACGCTCCGGTTCGGCATTCTCCGCGCAATGGGCGTAACGTTCCGTGAAGTCATAGGCATGATCGGATATGAGCAGATACTCGTGTCCGGCGTTTCGCTCGCAATGTCCTTCGTTATAGGCGGCGCGGCAAGCGATCTGTTCGTACCGCTTTTCCGCTCGATGTACAGCCCGGCGGATCAGGTGCCGCCATTTATCGTCGCGGCATCTCAGAGCGACTACATCAAACTCTACGTCATTATCGTGCTGATGCTCGGCGGCGGATTTGCTATCCTCGGCGCGCTTATAAGAAAGATCAACATAAACAAGGCTCTTAAACTGGGCGAAGACTGATATAACACTGATCGTTCCCGATCGACAAGGAGGTATTTATGGGATTAAGATTTCACAAGAGTATCAACATCTGCAAGGGTGTCAAGGTGAACCTGAGCAAGTCCGGAGTGGGACTGAGCCTCGGCACCAACGGAGCCCGCTACTCCCTCAACACCAGCGGACGGCGCACCGCCACTTTCGGCATTCCCGGCACCGGTCTGTCATATGTCAAGACTTTCAGCGGCGGCGGCAAAAAGAAGAAGAGTACTTCCGAAGCCAAAACAAAAAGCGAGGAGATCAAAAAGGAGAAGGAACTCCTTGCATCTCAGAAAGCTACGGAGCTGCAGGAAAACACGCTTAAAGCCGAGGAAGCCGAAAATTACATCGAAGTCATCAAGTCCGTGCATAAGGAATGCGAGAACGATATGGACTGGAACGAGGTGCTGAACTCCCCACCGCCCTTTGTGAAAGGTCAGCCCGGTCCCCGCGAACAGGAAGCCCAGAAAGCTCTCGACAACTATAAGCCCGGTCTTGCGGGCAAGCTTTTCGGTGATGCAAAAGCGCGGGAAAAGCTCGAAAACGACCTTTCGGACGCGAAAAAGGCAGATGAGGCGGAATTTGCGGACTGGCAGGCAAGCTACAAGTTCGCCCAGCGTATAATCGACGGTGACATCGACGCGTATCTTGAAGCCATAGAGGAAGCAAACCCGTTCGAGGATCTCGTCGAGTACGGAAGCGGCTTTGAATTCGGCACAGACGACCCGTCGGTAATGGAGATAGAATTCACGGTAAAGTCGGAAGAAGTTGTCCCGAAAACCACGGTGACGCTGCTGAAATCCGGAAAGCTCTCGGAAAAGGAACTCACCAAAACTGCCTACTACGACCTTACACAGGACTATGTGTGCAGCTGTGCGGTACGTCTCGCAAGAGAGATCTTCGCTGTGCTCCCCGTCGGCGGAGTCATAGTTCACGCGGTGGATAACATTCTCGATACCGCAACGGGCAACGACACCGAAACTACCATTCTTTCCGTGCTTTTCGAGCGTGAAAAGTTCGAGCAGGCAAACTTCGACCGCATCGACCCCTCCGATTTCGTCAACTCATTCACCTGCAATATGAAATTCACGAAGACCGCGGGCTTCAAACCCGTAAAACGTCTGGGAGATTAAGAACAGTCAGCAGCCGGCAATATACACAGATCATGCCGGTATTAACAGAAAGGTTATGAAAAAATGCTCAGTCTCAAAAACATCAGAAAGAACTACAAAATGGGCGACACGGTGGTTGAAGCCCTCCGGGGCGTTAGCGTCGATTTCCGCGACAACGAGTTCGTTGCAGTACTCGGTCAGTCGGGCTGCGGCAAGACCACGCTCCTTAACATCATAGGCGGCCTTGACCGCTACACCGACGGCGATCTTATCATAGGCGGCGTCTCCACAAAGAAATACCGCGACCGCGACTGGGATACCTACCGCAACCACAAGATCGGATTCGTGTTCCAGAGCTACAACCTTATCCCGCATCAGACCGTACTCTCGAACGTTGAGCTCGCACTTACGCTTTCCGGCGTATCAAAAGCCGAGCGCAGAAAAAGAGCTGTGGAAGTGCTTGAAAAGGTAGGTCTGAAAGACCAGATGAAGAAGAAGCCGAACCAGATGTCCGGCGGCCAGATGCAGCGTGTGGCTATCGCAAGAGCCCTCATAAACGACCCGGATATACTGCTCGCGGACGAACCTACCGGCGCCCTCGACAGCGAAACGAGCATACAGATAATGGAGATACTCAAAGAGATCGCCAAAGATAAGCTCATCATCATGGTAACCCACAACCCCGAGCTTGCAGAACAGTATTCCAACCGTATCATCAGGCTTGTTGACGGTAAGATCACGGGCGACAGCAATCCGTACAGCGAAGAGCGTGAGCTTAAAGACAGACCCGAGAAAGTCCGCAAGACTTCCATGTCTTTCTTCACTGCCCTCTCCCTAAGTCTCAATAACCTCATGACCAAAAAAGGGCGCACTGTCCTTACCGCCTTTGCAGGAAGCATCGGCATCATAGGCATCGCCCTCATTCTCTCCCTATCCAACGGCGTGCAGATATATATCGACAATATCCAGCACGATACCCTTGCTTCATACCCGCTCAGGATAGATGAGAGCAGCACCGACATATCGTCGTTCCTCAGCGTTTCCGGCGGAAACTATGTTGACAAGGAGAACGAAGTACAGGAACGCTCAAAAGACAAGATCTATACCGATGACCGGATGGGCGATATATTCGAGGGAATGTATGCCCAGACCAATACGAACGACCTGAAAAGCTTCAAGGCTTTCCTTGACGAAAACGAAGATATCGCCAAAAACGTCAGCAACATCGAATACTCCTACGGAATGACACTCCAGGTCTTTTCAAAGACGGACGACGGTATCAGGCAGGTAAATCCGAACACTGTTCTTGATGACATAGGTTTCGGCTCTGTGAGCGGAATGTTCAGTCTCCGTTCGCAGGTATCCTCCTCTGCGTCAAATATAGATGTCTTCTCTAAGATCACCGACGACGACGGTATGTTCAACACCCGCTATGAAGTCGTCGCGGGACACAGACCCGAGAATTACAACGAAGCCGTGCTCATCATAGACAAGAACAACGAGATCACCGACTTCACGCTGTACGCTCTCGGAATGCGCGACCCCTCCGATCTCCGCTCTGCAGTCCGTGAGATGATGCAGAAAAAGGACAAGAACGAGCTCACCGAAGTCGCACCGAGCCCGGATTATGAATTTGATGACTTCCTCGGAATGACATTTTCCGTTATCCCCGCCTGCGACCTCTACAAAAAGAACGACGACGGCGGTTGGGACAGCGTTATCGGCGACGACGATCTTATGCAGGCTGCATACGACAACGGCGTTGAGCTTAAGATCGTCGGAATTATCCGCGAAAAGGAAGCCTCCTCGACAATAAGCGGTACTATCGGCTATACGGGCGAACTCACAAAGTACATCTCCGATATCGTGAACGAAAGCGAGATCGTGAAACAGCAGAACGAAAATGAGCAGTACGACGTGTTCACCGGACTTCCCTTTGAGGACACCGAAGCCGGTGAAGCTGCAATAGAAGAGGCTAAAGCGGAAGCCGAGCGCAAACAGAAAGAGCTCGAAGAGATGCAGCAGAAGATGAAGGAAGCCGAGGAGAAGATCACTGCGTTCCGCGAGCAGATGCAGCAGATGCAGTCCCAGATGCCGGATATGCAGACCATCATGGCTTCCATGACCCCCGAACAGCAAATGGCACTTGCACAGATGTCGCCGGAGGAACAGCAGGAATATCTTATGCAGATCATAATGCCGCAGATGCCGGAACTTCCCGATCTCACCCCGATAATCGGACTTCTCCCCGAGGAAATGCAGTCCCAGCTCGCATCTCTCCCGCAGCAGGAACAGATAACTATGCTCATGCAGTATTTCAGCGAAAACCCTATCGCCGCACAGACCACACCCGCTTCTGCGACAGACGAGATCGACCTTTCCGCCATTGACCCCGAGAACATCACCGAGGAGCAGATGGCATACTTCATGTCGCTTTCCGAAGAGGAGCGCGCCGAGCTAATGAAGCGGTTCGGCGGAGCCGGCGCTGCGTCCGATGTGGTTTCTCAGTCGTCGAAGTTCGACAATCTCAAGACCCTCGGCGCCATAGATATGGCAACGCCGTCGTCCATAGCTATCTACCCTCTGGACTTTGAGGCAAAGGAGCGGATCGTTGACATAATCGCGGACTACAATGCTTCCCACGATGCAGATCACCAGATCACCTACACCGATATTGTGGGAATGCTCATGTCGTCGGTGACAGATATAATCAACGCGATAAGCTACATTCTGATCGCGTTCGTTGCGATCTCCCTCATAGTTTCGTCGATAATGATAGGTATTATCACTTACATCTCTGTTCTCGAACGAACGAAAGAGATCGGTATCCTCCGTTCTATCGGCGCGTCAAAGAAAGATATTTCCCGCGTATTCAATGCGGAAACGGTCATTGTCGGACTTATCTCCGGCTGTATCGGCATTCTTGTCACTGTGATCCTTATTATCCCGATAAACATTATTATCAAGGAGATCACTAATGTCTCCGACCTTGCCGCACTCCCGCCTCTCGCCGGCATTATCCTTATCGCTATCAGCGTCCTCCTCACTCTCATTGCCGGTCTTCTCCCCTCCAGAGTCGCAGCCAAAAAAGACCCCGTCGTTGCCCTTCGCACCGAATAATAAAGGCGCGTCTGCGGACGCGCGTGTGGGGCGCTGCCCGTTAAACTCCCATTAAGAAGTTTTCCTGAACGCTATCAACAGACAAGTTGCGGCAACATAGGTTTGTAACACTATGATTACGGAGGAAAACTACAATGAAGTCTATAATTGAACAATTATACTGGGGCGAGATAACCCCATGTGAGTATCCGGCTCCCAATGACTTAAAATACAAAGACACCGTATCGGAGTTATCTCAGAAGGAATCCAAGCTTTTGAA
>JAGBMA010000070.1 GCA_017635095.1 Ruminiclostridium sp.
GGGAATGAACACTCCCGGAATTATCAAATTCCCGTTCTGGAAGATGACCAAGCGAAACGAGAACGCGGTGTACGCCTGCATAAACTACGGACAGGCGTATGCGCCCGGTGAGATCACGGAAAGAAGTATCTGCATTGACGGGGATATTCACGACGTACTCAAATGCATATAACAATCTGATATAACCGTTCAGCCATGCAGGTTCATTGCGCTTTACAGAAAATATACTTTTTGTAATGCAATCACAGGCGCGACGGCGCCACCGAATCCACCCACAGCTTCTTCTGTGGGCGGATTTTGTGTCGTATCACACAAGTTTTGCAAAAATCCAAAGCGTTCGTAACAGACAGGCGCGACGGCGCCACCGAATCCCGGCTCGGGTTTATCTGAGGCGGGTATTTTCTGCCTCGCTGTCCGGAGTACGGATATACTTTTTGTAACGCAATCACAGGCGCGGAGTCCGCGCTGACAATCCGCCTACAGTTTCATCTGCGGGCGGGTTTTTGTGTCGTATCACACGAGTTTTACAAAAATCTAAAACGTTAGATACAGACAGGCGCGACGGCGCCACCGAATCCCGTCTCGGGTTTATCTGAGGCGGGATATTTTCTGCCTCGCTGCCCAAAGTTCAGATATACTTTTTGTAACGCAATCACATAGAGAAACCGCTTAACAATCACTGTTAGGCGGTTTTGTTATTTGATGTTTAAATCAAAAATTTAACATCGTTTCGGGCATTTGTCGCAAATTTGTCGCAAGCTGACAGAAAAAGCCGCGATATTTCCCGCAAATATAAGTAAAAGACGGTAGGACGCTGTGACCTGCCGTCTTTTGTTGTATTATCCGATCTTTATGTTCCTTTTGCTGTTCTCCGCAGGAGAAAGAATGTCGTTCAGGGCTCCCGCCGCCAGTGCATCAACCGACTGTATAGTGTGACTGTACAGGTCGCTCGTTATTGCTATGCTCGAATGTCCGAGACGCGCCGATACGGTCTTGAGAGGAATACCGCTTGCGATCATCAGGGTCGCGTTCGTGTGTCGCAGGGAGTGCAGGGATATGTCTGGGAGCGAGTGCCGCTGTATGAACTCGTGGAACCACCCCGACAGAGTATCGGGTCGCATTCGGCTCCCGTCTGGGTTGCGGATAACGCTGTTATTCCTGTTCCACGCCGTTCCGAGACGTTCTTCCTGCTCTTTTTGCCATTTCCGGTTATTTTTGAGCAGCTCCACGAGGTCGGCGGGCATCGTTATAACGCGCTTTGAGCTTTCGGACTTTGGCTCGTCGATATACAGCCCTTTGTCCGGAACGTACAGCAGATTGTTCCGCACCGTAAGCAAGCCCTTTATATCGTCAATGTCGCACCATTCGAGCCCGCACACTTCTCCGCGGCGGAGTCCGGTATATAACAGAGTATAGACCGCGATCTGATACTGATACGGCTCTCCCGCCAAAGCAGCAATCAGCGCTGCGGCTCCGTTCTCGTCAAGGTATCGGCTCTCGGGTTTCTTGTATTTCGGCGGCTTGACGCGTTCACAAGGGTTCGAGGGAATGACCTGCCACTGCACCGCCGTCGAGAACAGAGAGGAAAGAACCGTGTGATGATCCTTGACCGTTCTTCCGGACAGGCACTTGTCTCCGTCTGCCATAAACATCTCGTCAAGCTCTTCTTTGAAGTAGTCCGACAGCTTCCGCGCCGTGTCAGCCGAGACACGCTTCCCGTGCATACAGCTATATATGCAGGACTTACCGACTCCCGCGCCTGCTGAAATTGCCGCTTGTGTCATGCCGGTTTTACGTATCAGCTCGGCGGCGTAGTCCGTGGGAGTGTATTTTATATCCTTTCGGACACCTTGCTCACCGAGATTGTTGTAAAACTCGGTCAGGTGATGCGGCTTGATGTCCTTCAGCTTCATGTTGCCAAAAGCGATGTCAGCGCGCACAAGCAGCTCTTTATACCGGGTATATGTGCGGACTTTGAGCTGCTTTTCCGCGTATTCGGTCAGCCAGCGCTCTTTGAAGTCGTGAAAGCGGGTGCTTTGGTCGAGGATATCACCGTTCAGGCACTTTTGCTCAAACTCCATTGCCGCTTGATCGACGGCTTTCTGCTCCTGCTTTGGAGTAAGCCCGGGAGACGGCGTGTATGTCAGATACTTGCGGATATGCTTTCCTGTACCGTCGAAACCGAGAGAGACCGTGATCCGGTAGGAGTCGCCGCGTTTGCTGATGTTTGCCATTTATTCACCGGCTTTCTTTGTTCTTAAATCGTTCAATGTAGACTTGTCAATACCTAAAATTTCACATAATTCGTCTATGCTGCATTCTGAAAAATGCTCTCTAAAGTCAAACAAATTAGATATTCGCTCTATGTCTTTGAAATTCTCGTATCTAAACATATTACATTTTGCATCTATTTCTCGTTCCCCGCTTAAAACATCTACGATTTTTTTTGATTTGTTAGCAATAAAAGAGTGAATGTCACCGGGAAGCACTTCTAATTTATCGGCGATTTTATAAATATCTTCCACATTCAATTCGGTGTATTGCTTGCCATGGGAATATTTTAAATGACTTAACATGTCGATATTCCAACAAGAACATACTATATCCCAAAAAGCATAACTTGATATGATTTTATCAAAAACAAAATATATACCATTTTGATCTTCTAAAGTATTACCAACAGCATTAATAACATTCACATGCATTTTATCTATTGTATCAGGGGAAATGTGCATGTATTTTGCAATATAGCTTTTTTCTATATCGCTGGTTTTATAATCAGACAAACCAAATAGATAATCCGTTGAAACCTTAAAATATTTCGCAATAATTGGTACAGTTTTGATATTGGGGCAAGTCGTACCGTTGCACCATTGACCAACAGCCTGACGGGTTACACTTTCGCCGGCTTCTTTTGTAATATAATCTGCTAAATCAGTATGTGTTTTACTGTTTTCTTTGAACAAATTTCGTAATCTTGTGGCGAATACCGCGTTTTCTTTTTCCGGAGTATATGTTGACCGTGTTGCTTTGCTTGCCATAATCACAATAACCTCGCATCTGGTAAAGCTATGCTTTACATTTGTTTGCAGCAGAAATTAACGCTTGACTTTCTTTCTGCTTTCTGATATACTCACATTATAGCAAGGATTTATTTCCTTGTCAAGCACAAGAGAAAGGAAAACTTTATAAGGAGTACGCCAATGAAAAATGTAAAAATTGATGTCACAACTCTTTCGGCAAATGAGCGCGCCGTAATTGAAGCTCGCCGCCAGTATCAAAAGGAGTGGAGAGCGGCAAACAAGGACAAGGTCCGCGAACACAATCGAAAGTTTTGGGAGAAGCGCGCGGCTCAAATTGCCGCTTCTCGTGCCGAATCGTGAGGGGGACGACATTTATGGAATGGTTAAAATTTAGCGAGATAATGGGCGACTATGTTGATTTTTTTGAAGCCGCTTACCGTTTTTTGAACGTTCTTCTAAAAAAAACGGTCAAATGAATAATTAAGTGCAGGTCACCATGAAATAATAGTCCAAAACACCTGCAGTAAGGCTTACACAAGATAAAGAAAAAGCGCAAAAAAGCTGCAATAAAGTTTACACATATCCGAAACTCCTGTATAATGGTAA
>JAGBMA010000071.1 GCA_017635095.1 Ruminiclostridium sp.
TAGTCTCTCCTCAACAAGCCTCTAAAATCCACGGCATACCGGCTGGCGATATGAGAAGCGAATATTTATCACTATTTTCCAGAAGCGCAAAAGCATCGCCGCCAGGCGGTCGATGTTCATTGCGATGACGCTGAGAACTATCGATGCTCTTGTTGTATCTTCTCTTTTTGTGAGCAGCAGACCCAGACCGAATTTCCGTTTCGCGAGACTAAACTTTCGCTCCACTTCAATTCGGTCGGTATTATCCTGATAGGCAATCTTCTTTTCAGCCTTGCTGTCGGCGTCATTCTTCGGCCTCCCGAGTTTCTTGCCTGAAATACGAATTCCAAGACTGCTGCAGAAAGAGATGTTTTCACGATTGCGGTATATCTGATCTACAAGAACACGCTCGGGATAATGTCCTGTACGCTGCTTATAGTTTTCGACCGCAGTCTTCAATACTGCGCTTTCGTTGTAGGCATCGAAGGACAGCTTTTCGATCCTGCACATCCCGGTCTCATCAACTGACAGATCGAGTTTGGCTCCAAACTCAACGGGAGACTTTGCTTTTCCTCTGACTATTGGACGAATGTAAGGCTGGCTGATGCTGACAATACGGTCTTCAACAGAATGAGTGTTGCTTTCAAACATATACCGCTGCTGATCGTAAACGGTCATGAGAACATCAAGAAGCTCCTTATCGGAAACGGACAGCACAACGCCGTTGTTTTCGATAAGATTATTGATATATCCAAGGTCACGGCGAATATATTGAAGCTGCTTTTTGATCGCTTTTCTGATCTTTTTCGCACCGCGCTTTCTGCATTTGGCAAGTGCAAGATAGTCTTTTCTTGCCTTTTGGCGGTACATTCTCGGTCTGTAAAATCCGTATTTGTCGGAGACTCTGCACAGCATATCTTCAAGCTTTTCACGAACTTCATTCAGCAGCTCAATGTCCTGAGGATACTTGATGTTCTGCGGCGCACAGGTCGCATCAAGGATCAGTGTGCCGGAGTTTTCAGTTTTTTCTTCGGAATCATTTGCGGGATCTTGCTGATCGGGCTGACCTCCGTTTCCGCTCACGTCATCAGAATCGTCATTGTCTTGCTGCGAGTTGTACTCGATGATCATTTCATTGATCTCGTTGAGAACATCCTCCGATAGTCTTTTGCGGAATTCCACGAGAAGCGAAGGTACGAACGGAATCTTATCCTCATATCCGGGCAGCCCGATGAAATACTGGTAGTACGGGTTCTCTCTGATCTGTTCGACGAGTTCTTCGTCCGGATAATGATATTGCTTCTGTATCAACAGCGAACCGAGTGCCATGCGGAGAGGCTTTGCGGGCATACCGGTATGGCTCGGGAACAGCTTTGCATACTCTGCCTCAATTGTTTCCCACGGGATCATTTTCGCCTTCTTCACCCAACGGTTATTCGGGTTCATCTGCATACCAAACGGCTGATTGAAATCTGTGAATGAAATCTGTTTTTCCTTCTTGAACTTATACATAGCATCCTCCGAAGTGCAAGCTTTTTTCTCGTTTTGATTACTTTTTCTTGCACTTCTATTATACCATATTTGGTTGGATTTGTCGATATTTCGTCGCTTTATTGCTGTGTGAGGAGAGACTAATTAATGCAATAGAAATGGAGTGAAAAATGGATTTCAAGGTAGAAAAAGCAGTCCTCGAAAGCGGAGTAAAAATAATCTTTGCAGTAGTCGAGGGCATCGACAATCACGGAAAAGACGAGGA
>JAGBMA010000072.1 GCA_017635095.1 Ruminiclostridium sp.
ATAACAGAGAATTTTTGATTTTCGCCGGAAAAGACGTCCTGTTTTTGGCATTTTTTGTAGGTACTTATGAAGGGACTATTTTTTCAACGCAAGGAGGTGAGTCTAATGACAGGAAGAGCCCGCAGGGGCAAAATCACGAAAAAGTCGGTATCCGTACACCGGCTTAAAAAACTTGCTAACGCAAGCAGAGAAAGTGTACGTACACTTTCCGGATTTTTGAGCTCACCCCTCAAAAATCCACGCGCTTTTCGAGGACGAAAAGTGCTTACCCCACCGGTTCAGAATGAAAACTGAAATAGTAATCCACTGGTAACAGCAGCAATGAAAATCATACAGAAAAAGAAAGGAGAGAGAAAATGCCGATAGTAAAGTCAATTGCGATCCACGATAATGTAAGAGCCACATTGAGGTACATACTTGACCCCGACAAGACCGAGGGTTTGTTTTTGTGCAATTCCCTGAACTGCTTCACAAACGCCGAGGACGCATATCTGAACATGAAGTATATTTACGAGAACTACACTCACCACAAATTTAACGAGCCCCTGCCGGCAGTCGGGAAGCGCCGCGTCAAGGCTATCCACTATATCCAGTCTTTCAAGCCCGACCCGAACCTTACGCCGGAGTTGGTACACCGCATGGGCTGCGCTTTCATCCGAAAGGCGTTCGGAGACAACGTGCAGGTCGTAATTGCAACCCACATCGACAAAGCGCACTATCATAACCACATTCTGATCAACACCTACGGTATCGACGGGCATAAGTACAATGACAATTATACGACCCGCCGGAAGATACGCGAGCACTCGGACAGAACCTGTCTTGCGTTTGGCGTTCCATACATCGAAACAAATCGCAAGCGTGGTATGTCCTACGGCGAATGGCTGCATCGCAAGCAGGGGACGTCATGGAAAGAAAAGATACGCCGCGAGATCGATACGCTTGTTTTGACATCGAAGAATTTCGACGAGCTTGCAGCTACCCTCGAAGCGAGGGGCTACACTATTCGATACGGCGAACGTCCTGCGATAAAAGCGCCGGAGCAGCAGCGTTTTGTATGCTTCAAAACGCTCGGCGATGACTACACGATCGCTAATATCGGAACTCGCATCATCTGGAAGGACGACCTCGGCAACGCCTCTCGCGAGGACGCATACAACAAGGGACAAATCCTGACTATCTGTTTTGCAGGCATCATTGCTGAACTTGCAAAAAGCATAGTTGACGGCTCCAAGAAAGAGAACAAGCGCGAAGAAAAACTTCCATATCTGCCGCATAACGACCGCGACGTTTACCAGCTTGGTGCGCAATTAGCGCTTATCAACCGTCTGAAAATCCATTCCATAGGGGAGCTTGAAGCAAAAATGGAGAAAGCACAAGCAGCATATGATTCAGCGGTCAAGGAGTTTAATTCGATATCTGAAGGACATCACAGGCTCGACGACCTACTTGTTCAGTATGACAATTTCTGTGCGCTAAACGACAAGCCTAATAAAACTCTGTCGGAGAAGATGAAGTTACAGCTTGCTAAGCAGTCACTTTCCCGTCATGGTGTCAAGACTCCGGAAGATGCACGGCAGCTTGAATTACAGAAACGAGAATATGATGACCGTATCGTGGAGCTCAAACGGGAAATAGAAGTCAAAACAAATTTGCTTAATGCCTTCAAGGAGATTTCCGACACCTACAACGACATCTCACAGGGCGACTACATCAGCAAATTGATGAAGTCCGAGCAAGAGATTGAAGCCCAGCGCCGGGCTTCTGCACAAGAGATATCCGCTTCTCAAAATTACATATCATCACCGAAGAAGTCTGATACCAAACCGGACGAGCCTGCACAAAAGCCGACCGTGCAGCATAAGAGCCGTAGTCGTCGCGGGTGATAGGAGGTGATACTTTGAATTACATATACGGTGGTGTGCCGCCATAGCTTTGCTATGCCCGGTCACGGGTAACACCGACATACAGAAAGATAAAAATGGGAGAAGAAGCAATAAAGCGAGTACGCCATACATAAACACAGGCGCTGCTCGCGCACGAAAGAGAGGTATTATGATCAGAAATGAACTCATCACGAACGCCGCCGTAGCGAATACGGCAGAAACGCCCGTTCAGACGGACAACGTATCAATTTACAGATTCGGCAAAGCAGTCTATAAGGTTCGGACATACTTCAATCTTGAATGTACGGAAACCCTTGCCGATATTGTCGGCAGTCTGATCTTGCAGGATCTGAACAATACGGACAACTAAAACAATAAAAAGCGGCGGTTTATCGAAATGAAACTTTAAAGTCTTGACAAATTTTGAGAAAAGATATATAATAATGGTACAAACCGGTCAAATGAATAATTAAGTGCAGGTCACCATGAAATAATAGTCCAAAACACCTGCAGTAAGGCTTACACAAGATAAAGAAAAAGCGCAAAAAAGCTGCAATAAAGTTTACACATATCCGAAACTCCTGTATAATGGTAA
>JAGBMA010000007.1 GCA_017635095.1 Ruminiclostridium sp.
AGCCTGAGCCTTATCACGGCAATAGATACAGTATTTGGCACGGGTGTTGTTCGTCTCAAACTCCAGTCCGCACATCTCACATTTATGCTTAAACAAAGGTTATCCCCCCTGAATATAGGTCTTTACACCTATTCTATCAAAAGTTGGGTGCAAAGTCAAGTATAATCCGAAATTTAGTCAAATCACACTGGGGAAAACCGAAAATCGGGGTGCTGATTGCTGCGCCCCTACAAAGATTCCAAAACGCAGAAAATTATACTTGACATTGGGTGTAAAGTCAAGTATAATAAAAGCACAACAGAAACACAGAAACCCGAAACCACGAAAGGAAGGTAAATCCTATGTTAAACAAATTCTTAGTCGCTGGCAGAATGACTGCCGATCCTGAAATTCAGACCAAAGGCGAGAGCCGTCTTTGCAAGTTCACCATTGCCTGCGACCGCCCGAAGCGTAAGGGCGATGAGACTGCCGAGACAGACTTCTTCCCCTGCACCGCCTGGAACCGTAACGCCGATGTGATCGTCGATTGGTTCGGCAAGGGCGATATGGTGACACTCGTCGGCTCAGTCCACAACAACCGCTATGAAAAGGACGGTCAGAAGCGTTCTTCTATCGAGGTCAAGGTCGAGGAGATCCACTTCTCAGGTGGTAAGAAGCGTGAGAACACCGCACCGACCGACAACGGCAACCCATACGCAGGAACAGAGGACGATCCGCTGTTCTGAGCCGAAAATCACAGGAGGATAAGAAAATGGAAACTACTATCATCGCAATCAGCAACCAGAAAGGCGGTGTCGGCAAATCCACCACCGCATACAACCTCGGAGCCTGCCTTGCCCTGAAACACGATAAGAAAGTGCTTCTCATCGACTTTGATCCGCAGGCAAACCTCTCCGAATACCTCAAATACGAGCCGGACGGCAACCCGACCATGACACAGCTTATCATGTCATTCTACACAGGAACTCCCGTGACCGCAGACACAGCTCAGAGAGCGATCCGCCACAGCGAAACCGCAGGAGTGGACTACATTCCCGCCGACATCAACCTCGCCAATGCGGAAACGCTCATGGTCACGATGATCTCTAAGGAGCATATTCTCCGCAGGATACTTACGGAAGATGTGGTCGAAGCGTATGACTTCGTGCTGATCGACTGTCTGCCGTCCCTCGGAACGCTCCTTATCAATGCTCTTACCGCTGCGGACAGAGTGCTGATACCCGTGCAGACACAGAAGTTCAGTATGGACGGCTTGCAGTCCCTTGAAGCGCTCACACAGCTTGTCAAGGCAAACACTAACCCGAAGCTGAACCTTATCGGAGTGCTGCCAACAATGGTTGACCGCACAAAGGTCAGCAGGACGGCTATCGAAACCCTCAACGAAAAGTACGGCGAAATGCTGTTCAGGACAAGCATCAGCAAGTCCATTGAAGCGGCGAAAAGCTCCGAGAACGGCACACCGCTTTGTCTCACAGGTCACAAGTTAGGTCAGGAATATGATGAATTGGCACAGGAGGTGCTTTCAAGATGTTAAGTATGTCAGAACTCGCTATGAACCCTAACCGCAAGGTCACTACCGTCTGCTACGGCAAGAAGCAGGATTGGGACGACCGTGAAGAAGCTCAGGCGTATTTCCTTGAAGCGATGATGAACAGCGACGGCGCAGAACATGACCGCTACTCCGGCATCTACATTCAGCTTCAGAATGGGCTTGACTACTGCACCGATGAAGATGATGACGAGGAGGACGAGTCATGAAGCCCTTTGACACCGACAAAATGCCGTGGCTTTTCACTCCCCACGGCGATGGTGAGCTGAACGAGTATTTCAGCACCGACCACAGCAAGATCATCGCAGAGACTTCAAAAGAAGTGCTTGCAAGCCTTTCCGAGAGCCGTGACAGGCTCTCAGGAAAGCTCTGCTACGAATTTCACTACAATCAGCGCAGATATAAATACACGCTCCTGCGGTTTGCAGATATGATCGTCCGTGCCGATGTTTCGATCAAGAAGCTGAAAAAGCGTATCATGGAGCTTGATATTGACAACCGTGAGCTGAGAAAACAGCTTGCGGATATGGAAAGGAAGATGAAACGATGAATACACCGCAGTTTGACCTGGGAACAATGCTCTCCGCACCGCAGACCGCTATTCAGCAGATACCGTGCGATCAGCTTCACCCCTATCACAACCACAAGTTTGAGCTGTATTCGGGCGAACGCCTTGAGGATATGGTCGCCAGTATCAAGGAGAACGGTGTGCTGTCTCCGATCATCGTACAGCCTATCGAGGGCGGTTATGAGATACTGATTGGTCACAACCGCTGGAATGCATCAAAGCTCGCAGGACTGCCCACCGTGCCGGCTATCGTCAAGACGGGTTTGACCGAGGAAGAAGCTGAAATGTATGTGATCGAGAGTAATGTGATGCAGCGTGGGTTCGAGAACCTCCGCATCAGTGAACAAGCTGCCGCTGTTGCACTCCGTCATTCCGAAATGTTCTCTCAGGGCAAGCGGAATGATATTCTGAGGGAGCTTGCAGTCCTTGAAAATCCGTCCGCAGAACCCGACACCGCAACTTTGAATCCAGTGGGTTCAAAGTTAGACACAAGCGAGAGCGTCGGCAAGGAGTACGGCGTGAGCAAAGGCTCTGTTGTTCGCCTTATCCGCATCAACAAGCTGATCGACGAGCTGAAAGCCCTTGTGGACAGCGGAGATATTGCTATCCGTGCAGGAGTGGAGCTTTCTTTCCTGTCAGAAGATACGCAAGCGGTCGTTGCCGAGTGTGCCGAGGACAGCAAGATCGACATGAAGAAAGCGAAAATGCTCCGTGCATCTGCCGATGATGAGGGGAATATCAAACGCTACACCGTTGAAAGTATCATCAGCGGAGAGGACAGCGAAGCGAAGCCGAAGCCCAAGAGCGTGAAGATCAGCAATGATACCTATACCAAGTATTTCAGCGAGGGTGTCAAGGCGAAGGAAATCACGGAAACTATTGAAAAGGCACTTGCTTTCTACTTTGAAAATATGGAGGAGAACTAACATGAAGAAGTTTATCACAGCGGTATTCTGCACCACACTTGCACTCTGCTCAGGGCTTACCGCCTACGCTGCCGATAACCTTGACCGTGACTACATTGAAGCCGAGATTTGGGAGGATATGTGGAACGGTAAGGGCGATAACGGGCTTGACTATCCCGAAGCATCGTACAAGCACCATCTGCTTGACAAGTGGCTTGATGATAACTACGGAACAGGCGGATATGACTGGACCGATGTGGGCGAGGTCACACACGGCTACCGCAGATACTACCGTGACCTGATCGGCGGCTGGGACTTTGAGGACGATAACGACGGTAACTGGACCATTGAGACTGAGGATAACTTTTACAGCTTCACGCTCCTGAACGGTACTTGGCAGATGATCGACCGCAACGGTGACACCGTGGACACCTTTCCTCCGTTCAGTACGCTGAAAGACGAACCCGAAGAAAGCACAGGCGGTCATCAGATCAACGATAACGGCGAGGACAGTCCGAGAGTGATCGGAGAGGTCGCAGGAGGAACGGAAACGGCTTCTGAGGGCGGTTCTTCCGCAGAGGGCAACGATACCCCCGACAGTCCGTCAAGCGTTTCTGAGGGCGATTCCGAGCGTTCTGGAGCAAATCCGCTTGCGATCATCGCAGGAGTGGCAGCTCTCGCAGGAGTCGGCGGTGCTGCCTACTACTTCACAAGGAAAAGGAAGTGATGATATGATTTTTCACAGCAAACAAAAATTCAACGGCGCTCCTGTGTGGGAAGTCGATACCGACACACAGACGGTTCGTCACCGCAACCCCAAGACGGGCAAAACGGAGCGTTATGTGTTCCACACCGACCACATTCGCTACTATCTGCATCACATCGAGGAAAAGCGGCCCGATCTCTTGCAGGAGATCGTGGACAAGGGTGAAATTTACAAGCACCTTGACGAGCTTGACACAAAGGTCACGGACGCAGTAAACCGTCAGACTGAGCTTCTTATGCAGTCGAGCCGTGACTATCAGGTAGCGGTCATGTCGGGGCGTATCGACCAGTCGGGTGCTATCGGCAATCTGCTCCGTATGCAGGCGCAGAGAGCCGTCAATGAAACGATGATCTACTTATGGAGGGACGAATAATGTTTTGTGCGAACTGTTACAAGGAAATTCCGGCGGACAAGAGCTATTACAAGCATCAGGACACCAATCAGAGCTACTGCTCCCTGGACTGCCTGAACGACCACATGATCTATACTCACACGATCACCCTTGAAACGAGCGAGGGTGCGGAAACCACCGAGGAACAGGACAATGACGAGTGAGGACTTCATCGAGGACTTGCGGAGAAACGGCGTAAAGCTCATCAAAAATGACGGCTCTCTTGCTGAGATTCCGTCCGACTTTCTGAAACGAGCCACAGAGCTTTGCAATCAGCTCAGGTGCAGCTCGATCACCTATGATATTGCTGATCCGCAGGACGGAGAACATACAAAGCTGAGGGTGCTGGATTGTGGGTATGTGGAATAATAAGAAACGGATAGCCGTCTGATGAGGACGGTCTATCCGTGTTTGCATGAAATAATAAAGCTGTGTTTTTAGTTAAGATTATGGTTTCCTTTGAATAGATGGAGATATTCTCTTGCTTCGTCCTGAAATGATGCGTCCTTATCTTTAATTGCTTTCTCAACATATTCGCATAAAACATCATAAAATTCTTGATAAGAGAGAAGTGTAGTTGGCGGTTCACTCATATTGAAAGCCTCGTCGAAAACCACTCCGTCAAACTTCCTGCCACCTAAGTATTCAATATCAGATTCGGTCATCGTTGCCGCTTCAAAAAACTCAGTAGTTACCCACCAACCATCTCCGCCGATTCCTTTGTCACGGGTAAATCCTTTAAGAGCATCCATAAATAAACGAGGTGAATTAAGGCTTGCCAGCCTACATACCTGTTCCATGAACTCATTTACAAGTTCATAATTTTTCTCATTCAAAGCCATTATTCACACCTTCACGCATAATACAGATTGCAACTTTTACACTATTATACCAAACCGCCCCGAAAAAGTCAATCTCTACACACTTTTTCACACCCTTTTCATTGCATTATACCGCCATTTGTGCTATAATCAGGATATAGAGCAGATCGGAGGTGAAATGCACTGGATAACGAAACCGAAGAATTAGTAAACCGTGCATTATACAAGCAGATCAAATCAATGAACCGTGCCGAAATGGAGACTTTCGTGAGAAATGTCTTTGCGCAGGGCTATCAGAGAGCCGAGGAAGAAACGCACCCAATTGATTATGACAGCTTACGAGCCGATCTGAGCAAGATCAAAGGTATCGGAGAAAGTCGGCTTAACAAGATAATGACGGTCATTGATAAACATATCGAATGTACAAGCGATAAAGGAGGTTAAACCTTGACCGTTGATACCAAAGAGGTAGTTACCACGATCGCCTATATGATCGGTGTCCGAATGTCGGCACTCACCGCAAGCTATGGGGAATGTGCCGAGCTGATAGACAAGCTCAGAGCCGACCGTGATGCTACTGCGATACGATATTTATGTAAGCTGCGAACCGTGCTGATGCAGAAGTTCAAAAAGACCGATGATCTGATACGGTATCAGCTCAAAAACCTGCATAACATCGAGTGGTATGACCACGATAACATCAAGCAGCTTGAAAAATGGGGATTTACCATTATTCAGGCAAACTCACGCTCCGAGAAGTATATGCAGGAGTTTACAAGGCTCATCAATGAGAATATTGATAAATGCTCCCGTCTGTTCTACGACTGGCTGAATTGGGAGTATATCCGAGACTTGTTCTTTGTCCCGAAATACAACAAGAACGGTGTCATGAAGCAGGAGTTCACCAAATATATGGCGAACATCGAGCATTACCCGTTTCAGATGTACATTCACTGGCAGCCTGCCGATGTGGGAAGCATTGTCTATTCCGACCGGAAGTTTCTGAAGATCATCTACGGTCAGCATAATGACAGCTTCACCGACTATACGAAATATCGGGACGCAGACGATGAAACACGAAACAATATTTATAATTTTATCGACAGCGCCGAGAAAACTGCGATCGCTGTCGATTGTGAGAACTCTAACCCGTACAAGCTGTACAGTGTGCTGAAAGGCTTAAATCCCGAAGAACTTGCCAAGATCGAGAAAATAACGCTCTATGACGATCCGCACACCACAGCAGGCTGGGACTGGCTCTCCAA
>JAGBMA010000073.1 GCA_017635095.1 Ruminiclostridium sp.
AGTAGCTGCCGCGCTGAGTGGGACAGTATCTGCACAACATATAAAAAAAGCAGACTCGAAAGTGACGAGTCTGCTGTTTTTATATGCTTTTATGATAACTGACGGGTAAGTCGCGGCAGCTACGGGTGCAGGGCTTGCCCTGCCGCGGTCCAGCTGCGTAAGCTGGCCCCACTCGGGAGAGTAAAGCGCGGGAGCGCCGGACACGGGGCGTGGGGCAGAGCCCCACACGCGCGTCCGCAGACGCGCTGAGGGTGCAGGGCGAAGCCCGCCGGGGCGTGGGGCGGAGCCCCGCATTATCTGAGGAGCTTTTTGAGATACTGACCGGTGTAGGATTGCTTGACTTTGGCGACCTGCTCGGGGGTGCCTGTGGCTACAATGGTGCCGCCCTTGTCACCGCCCTCGGGACCGAGGTCGATGATATAGTCCGCAGTCTTGATGACATCAAGATTGTGTTCGATGACGATGACGGTGTTTCCGCCCTCCACGAGAAGCTGCAGCACCTCGATGAGCTTGTGAACGTCCGCAGTGTGAAGTCCCGTAGTCGGCTCGTCAAGAATATACACGGTCTTGCCGGTAGCGCGGCGGGAAAGCTCCGTTGCAAGCTTGACGCGCTGCGCCTCACCGCCCGATAGGGTGGTAGCCGGCTGACCGATCTTGACGTACCCGAGCCCCACATCGCACAGAGTCTTGAGCTTGCGGTAGATCTTCGGAACATTCTCAAAGAATTTGCAGCCCTCCTCGATCGTCATCTCAAGCACATCATATATATTCCTGCCCTTGTAGCGCACTTCGAGCGTCTCGCGGTTGTAGCGCCTGCCCTTGCAGACATCACAGGGAACGTAAACGTCCGGAAGAAAATGCATCTCGATCTTGATAATGCCGTCTCCCTCACAGGCTTCACAGCGTCCGCCCTTTACGTTGAACGAGAACCGCGCAGTGCCGAAGCCCTTCATCTTCGCGTCGTTCGTAGATGCAAACAGATCGCGTATATCGGTGAATACGCCGGTGTATGTGGCAGGGTTGGAGCGGGGCGTCCTGCCTATGGGCGCCTGATCTATGGCAATGACCTTGTCAAGCTGCTCAGCGCCGAGTATCTCCGTGCATTTTCCGACGTGTGTGCGCGCCCGGTTGAGCACACCGGCAAGGTGGTTGTAAAGTATCTCATTTACGAGGGAGCTCTTGCCGCTTCCCGAAACACCGGTAACGCAGGTGAACACGCCGAGGGGAATATCAACGTCAATGCCTTTGAGATTGTTCTCGGCTGCTCCTTTTACCGTGAGGAAACGGCCGTCCGGCTTGCGGCGCTCTTTCGGCACGGGTATTTTTTTCTTGCCGGAGAGGTACTGACCGGTCACAGAATCCTTGCATTTCATTATCTCTTCCGCAGTGCCGCAGGCCACTACTTCGCCGCCGTGTACACCCGCGCCGGGACCGATGTCAACGATATAATCCGCCGCGCGCATGGTGTCCTCGTCGTGTTCGACCACAATTACGGTATTGCCGAGGTCGCGGAGCTCCCGCAGCGTGCCGATGAGCTTGTCGTTGTCCCGCTGGTGCAGCCCTATGCTCGGCTCATCAAGGATATAAAGCACGCCCATAAGGGAGCTTCCTATCTGGGTGGCAAGACGAATGCGCTGGCTCTCGCCGCCGGAGAGCGAGCCTGCCGCGCGGGACAGTGTAAGATATTCGAGCCCGACGCTTTTAAGGAAATTGAGCCGGGACTTTATCTCTTTGAGAATGAGCTTTCCGATCATCTGATCGCGCTTTGAGAGCTCCATCTTATCTACGAAATCGTAAGCGTCCGCGATGCTTTTCTTGCAGAGATCGCTTATATTTATACCGCAGACCGTAACTGCAAGAGACTCTTTTTTGAGCCTTTCGCCGCCGCAGACCGGGCATTCGCAGTCATGCATATACTGCTCGATCTCGGCGCGGGCAGAGTCTGAGCCGTCCTTGTAACGGCGTTCGAGGTTGTTGATAACGCCCTCGAAATCCGCGTTCCGGTAGCCGCCGCCGAAAGAATCCAGCATATCCACTCTTATCTTCTCGCCTGCGGTGCCGTAGAGAAACAGCCCGAGCTGCTCGGGTTTAAGCTTCTTCACCGGAACGTCCAGCGACACGCCGTAGTGATTCGAGATTGCTTTATAGTACATCATCGCAATGGAGCTTTCGTCAAGGGAGTTCCAGCCGCAGGCGCGAATAGCGCCCTCGCGTATGGTCTTGTTCTTGTCGGGGACAACGAGATCGGGATCGACACGGTGGAAAACGCCGAGACCGGTGCAGTGCGGGCAGGCGCCGAAAGGATTGTTGAACGAGAACATTCTCGGAACGAGTTCCTCGATACTGATATTGTGTTCCGGGCAGGCGTAATTCTGCGAGAAGTGGAGTTCCTCACCGCCGATGACGTCGATGTAAACGAGTCCGTCGGTGAGCTTTCCGGCAGTCTCGATGCTGTCGGAAAGGCGCGAATCCATTTCGGGCTTGACCACAAGCCGGTCAACGACCACTTCGATGTTGTGTTTGATGTTCTTTTCGAGCTTTATTTTCTCCGAAAGATCGTACATCACCCCGTCTATGCGGACACGGACGAAGCCCTGTTTGCGAAGGGATTCGAGTTCTTTTGCATATTCGCCTTTTCTGCCCCTCGCCACGGGCGCGAGCACCTGGAACTTCGTGCCTTCGCCGAGTTCCTTTATCTGATCGACGATCTGATCTACGGTCTGCTGGCTTATCTCCCTGCCGCAGACCGGACAGTGCGGTACGCCGATCCTCGCATACAGCAGTCTCAGGTAATCGTATATCTCGGTAACGGTGCCGACGGTGGAGCGCGGGTTGTTGGAGGTGGTCTTCTGATCTATCGAGATCGCAGGCGAAAGACCCTCTATGCTCTCTACATTGGGCTTTTCCATCTGTCCGAGGAACATTCTTGCATAGGACGAAAGGCTCTCCATGTAGCGTCTCTGTCCGTCGGCGTAGATGGTGTCGAATGCGAGGGATGACTTGCCGGAGCCGGAAAGCCCGGTGAATACCACGAGTTTATCACGGGGTATAGTAACGTCTATATTTTTGAGGTTGTGTTCTTTTGCGCCTCTTATGACGATCTTGTCGTTTGCCATTTCTTCTGTTCCTTTCGGGATCTTTTCAGGCTATACCGCACAAATAGCGTGCGGAGATTGCACAGTATTGCCTTTATCTTCTGACGAAATAAACACGAACGCACGGTTCGTGTTTATTCTATCATATTATGTCCGGTTTGTCAATACTCGATACTCGATACTCAATCTTCAAATACCGCACCTACGCTGGCGTTTCTCACCAGCTTCGCATAGCGCTTCAGATAGCCGGTAAGCTGTTTCGGAGGAACGATACCCTTCTCCCTGCGCTTTGCGATGATATCCTCCGGAACGAGCAGTTCGATGCTGCGGTTCGGTATATCAATGTGTATCTTGTCGCCGTTCTCGATGAATGCAATAAGTCCGCCTTCTGCAGCCTCGGGAGAAACATGACCTACCGACGCTCCGCGGCTCGCACCGCTGAAACGGCCGTCTGTGATGAGGGCAACGCTTCCGTCAAGCCCCTTTCCTGCGATCGCAGCCGTAGGCGAGAGCATCTCCGGCATTCCCGGTCCGCCCTTCGGACCCTCATAGCGGATAACCACGACATCGCCCGCCTGAATGCCGCCGTTAAGGATAGCGTCGTAAGCCTCCTGCTCGCCGTCGAAGACTTTCGCAGTCCCGGTGAAGTCCATCATCTCCGGCTTGACCGCTCCCTGCTTTACGACCGCTCCCTCGGGGGCGAGGTTGCCCTTGAGTATAGCGATACCGCCGTCTGCGCGTATCGGAGCATCTATCGGGTGGATCACCGTACCGTCCGCGCTCTTTGCTTTTGCAAGACGGTCACGCTGGGTACCGGTAACGGTGAGCGCGTCGAGGTCGATGAGATCTTTCTTTGAGAGCTCGTTGAGCACAGCCTGGATACCGCCGACTTCGTTGAGGTCTTCGATAAAGATGCTGCTTGCAGGGTTGAGTTTCGCTATCTGGGGTATCCTGCGGCTCATGGCGTCTATATCGTCTATGGTGATATCTACCTTTGCTTCATGCGCTATGGCGAGAAGGTGCAGTACCGTATTCGATGAAGCGCCTATCGCCATATCCGTTGCAAGAGCATTGAGTATGTTGCGTCTTGTGAGGATATCGAGGGGGCGGATATTCTCTTTCACGAGTTCCACCGAGCGTTCGCCCGCTTCTTTTGCAAGACGGCGGCGCGCCGAATTTACGGCAGGCTCGGTGCCGTTGAACGGGAGAGCGAGCCCCACTGCCTCGGTGAGACAGTTCATTGAGTTCGCTGTGTACATACCGGAGCATGAACCGCAGGTCGGACAGGCTTTGTTCTCCCACTCCATGAGTTCTTCGTCCGTGACCTTGCCGTCGGCGTACTGACCTACCACCTCGAAAGTCTCCGAAAGACCTATGCGCTTACCGAGAACATGACCGGAGCTCATGGGTCCTCCGCTCACGAAAATGGCAGGAATATTCATTCTCGCTGCCGCCAGTATCATAGCGGGAACGATCTTGTCACAGTTCGGGATAAATACCGCACCGTCGAGAGGATGCGCGGTAAGCATGACTTCGATGCTGTCGGCGATGAGTTCGCGGGAAGCGAGAGAATAGCGCATACCCTTGTGGTTCATGGCAAGTCCGTCACAGACACCGATAGTGTTGAACTCAAAAGGAATACCGCCGGCGTTGCGGATACCGTCCTTGACCGCCTGAGCGAGCCCCTGCAGATGCATATGACCGGGGACATAATCGCTCGCCGCGCTTACTACCGCGATAAACGGCTTCTTCATCTCGCTGTCGGTAACGCCGAGAGCCTTCAGCAGGGAGCGGTGCGGGAGTCTGCTTACCCCGTCCTTCATTAAGTCACTTCTCATTTTATTGTACCTTCCTTTTTTGTTATGGCTTTGCATTATTTTTCTTTTCCGAAGACCGATCTGAGAATGCCGCCTTCGGTGCTCTTTCCGAGCATTGCGGCACCGATGATACCGGCGTCATTGCCGAGACTGCATATGCATATATCGGTGTTCTTTGAGCTGTTTTTCGAGTATATCTGCTCCGCGACCAGCTTCTTCAGCGGTACGAGCAGGTTGTCTCCTTCGTTGCAGACCCCTCCGCCGATGCAGAGTATGTCCGGCTGGAACACGTTTATCGTGTTGGCTATGCCGCAGGCGAGCGCCTTGATGTAGCGATCCACCACAGCCTGTCCCACATCGTCCATCATCTTTGCCGCATTGAAAGCGGTGCGGGCGCTCACCCTTCCGTCAGCCTCCACGAGCTGAGCGATACGGCTCTCCGGGTGCTGTTCGAGCGCCTCTTTCGTCATGCGCACCAGCCCCGTCGCGGAAGCGTAAGTCTCAAAGCAGCCCTTTCGTCCGCAGGTACACTGATACCCGTCAACAACGATTACGGTATGCCCGATCTCGCCCCCCGCAAAATTGGTTCCGGAGAAGATCTTCCCGTTTATGATGATACCCGCGCCGACACCTGTGCCGAGGGTTATCACCACGGCATTCTTCGACCCCTTCGCCGCTCCGGCGAGATACTCGCCGAAAGCTGCCGCGTTGGCATCGTTGTCGATGTAGGTCTTTTTGCCGAAAGCCTTTTCAATGTCGTCACGCAGCGGAGCGTTATCCCAGTGCAGATTGTTGGAGTACTCCACCACGCCCGTGTCGCAGTTGCAGGTACCGGGACAGCCCGCTCCGATCCACTTAACGTCCTCCATGTCGATCTTTGCGTCTTCCGCCGCAAGTTTCACGCTTTCGATTATATCTTCGATGACCTCGGGGTAAGGCCGTCCGCTATCGGTTTTTATCTTGCTCCTGCCGACGATATTGCAGTCATCATCTGTCACGCCCGTGGAGATGTTTGTACCGCCTATGTCGATGCCGATATAGTATTTCATGAAATACCCCCTTTTCACAGTTCGTAGTTAGTGCTGCCCGGTCACACCTTTGTCCATTTCGTGTACATAAGCTGAGCCAGACAGAGCTTGCCGTCCGCGTTTCCGATGAACCACAGCCGCAGAGCCGCGTCGCCCTCGATGTAAGCGTAGTGAAAGTTACTGCCGCCGAACACGCCCGACGAGGTCATGCTTACCGGCTCGCCGAGGAGCTCTTTTACCGCCGAAGTGTCCGAGCCGAATTTTATGCCGTTTACCGCAAACAGATCCGTTTTGTATAGCTCGTCCCTGGCCATGAGCATAACGGTATTGAAATAAGACGATCCGTTCACGCCGCTGCTCGGGAGATACATCAGCGAAGCCTGCCTGTTCGTGGAGAAAATACACTGCAATTCAGCCTGCGGGTCGCGGGAAATGCGCTCGTCAAGCGCTATGATGTCATCCATAGTGCATGGCAGCGTCACATTATGATCGTAGATCGAAAGTATCCCGCAAAGATCGTCAAACGTCATTCCCTCCGGTATCGGGCGACTGTCGATCTCTTCGTTTATTGCCGAGCCGTTCCCGCAGGCACCGAGACAGAGCACTGACGCCAGAAGCGTCAGAAAAAGCGCCGCCGCTCTTATTGTGTGTCTTTTCATCACACGATATCGGTCAGGATCACCTCTCCCTTGCCGGTAAGAGTGTAGTCTCCGGATCCGGCGGGAATAAAGCAGCTCTCGCCCTTTGTGAGCGTGATATCGCCGAGTGTGAAGCTGCCGTCAAGCACCAGCAGCGAGTTGAAGGACGCTTCCGACGCGCAGAGCTTAGCCTCTGTGCGTAAATCGAGCCGGTTCACATTGAAATACTCGCTCGTTGCAAGGAGAGTCTCTGTGTATCCGCCCTTGTCCTGGGGCTGACCCTGCGGCTTTGTAGGGCGGGTGGGGGGAACGAGCTTTGTGACTTCGCAGGCTTTCTCTATGTGCAGCTCGCGGGGCTTGCCGTCCTTTCCTACCCTGCCGTAATCGTAGATGCGGTAAGTTGTATTGGAGTTCTGCTGTATCTCCGCGATAAGAATTCCCTTTCCGATAGCATGGAGAGTGCCGCTTTCGATGAAGAACACATCTCCCTTGTGTACGGGGACATTGTTTGTGACTTCAAGGAGCGTATTGTTCTTAATGCGCTCCGCGAATTCCTCGCGTCCTATCTCATGCCTGAAGCCGTAGAGGAGCTCCGCGCCCTCGTCCGCGTCGATAACATACCACATCTCGGTCTTGCCGTACTCGCCCTCTACCCTGAGTGCATAGTCGTTGTCCGGGTGGACCTGGACCGAAAGGTTGTCCTTTGCGTCTATGAGTTTGATGAGTATGGGGAAGTATTCGAAGCGCTCACAGTTCTTTCCGAGCACGCTTTTCCCCTCTTTTTCTATATATTCTTCAAGTGTCCTGCCGGCATAAGCGCCGTTGGCGATTACGCTCTTTCCGTCCTTGTGGCAGGAAAGCTCCCAGCTCTCGGCTACCTTGTCGGCGTCCGACTTCTTGCCGTACTCGTCCCTGAGCCTTGTGCCGCCCCAGATGTAGTCCTTGCAGGGCGCGATAAGTTTCATTGCGTACATAACAACACTCCTTTGCGATCATATACAAGTATTATATCACAAACAATATTAAATGTAAAGATGTTTTTTCCGGCTGCAAGGGCATCACTTTACATTGATTTTACAAAACCGGGTCAAAAAAAACTGTACAAAATCGTCCCGATATGTTATTATATATAGGTATAAAATGCTGTTTAATGCATCACAACGAAAAGAGGACAACAATGATATACTGTGTAGAAGACGATTCATCAATAAGGGAACTTATCATTTACACCCTCGAAGCCGCAGGCTACAGCGCGAAAGGCTTTGCAGACAGTACAGAATTTTTCGCTGCGCTCGGCTCCGGGCTGCCGGAGCTTGTGCTGCTTGACCTTATGCTTCCCGGCGAAGACGGCATCTCCGTGCTGAAAAAGCTGCGCGCCGACCGGAGCACAGCCGATATCCCGGTGATAATCGAGACTGCAAGAGATACCGAGACAGACAAGGTAACCGGGCTCGATTCGGGCGCGGACGATTACCTCGTGAAGCCCTTCGGAATGATGGAGATGATATCTCATATAAAAGCGGTACTGAGACGCTGCAGTTCCCACGACGAATCTGATGCTCAGGACGACTCTATCCGTTTCGACGGACTCGTCATAGATACGAAAAAGCACGTTGTCACCGCGGACGGACTTGAGCTCCGGCTCACGCTCAAGGAATACGAGCTGCTCCGGACGTTTGCCGAGAACCGCGGCAAGGCTCTTACCCGCGAGGAGCTTTTCGCGAAAGTCTGGGACAGCGGTCCCGCAGGTGAAACGCGTACCGTCGATGTTCACGTCGGGACGCTCCGCACCAAGCTCGGGCGCTACGGCGGCATGATACGCACAGTCCGCGGGGTCGGCTACCGGCTGGAGACAAGGCCGTGAACAGCAAGGAAAGACCTGCACAGAAACTCACCCACCGTGTATTTACGCTCATATGTCTCGCTTCGTTCATAGTTCTTGCGATCACTATGGCCATAATCGCGGGCGAACTTTACAACTATTTATCTGATGTCCAGTACGACGATCTTATGTCACAGACGCGTCTCATCGCTTACGGAACGGAGCAGAACGGCATCAGCTTCATAGAAGGGATCGTACCCGATAACCACACTATAATGTGGATCGACGCAGGCGGCAAAGTCATCTACGACACCACGGACGACGAGATCGTCAAGGAAGAGCACGCCGCTTTCATCGAAGCCCGCAAGGACGGTTTCGGCGAGAGCACAATGATACTCCCCTCGCTTGTCGAGAAGAACGTCTATTCCGCCTGCAGGCTTTCCGACGGAAGCGTCGTTATCGTCTCGGAAAAGCAGGCCACATTTTTCTCACCTATGGTGAATTTTCTGTGGAGAGCACTTATGATTGCAATAGCTGCGGTACTTGTGTCATTCATCGTCGCCGATCGTTTCACCTCCCGTATCGTAAGACCGATCAACAACGCCGATCTCGACGACACGGAAAACCTGCAGATATACAGTGAGCTGATGCCGTTCATAGACCGCATAGAAGCACAGCAGCGCGAGCTGAAACAAAAAGAGGCGGAGCTGAAGAGCCGCCGTGCGGAATTTGAAGCGGCCGCGGACAATATGCGCGAAGGACTGGTGCTTCTCAATTCAGACGGAAACATCATAAGCATTAACAAAGCCGCAACCGGGATATTAGGCGTGAACAGGGTCGATGTGGGAAACACTACTCTTTCATGTCTCGGCGAGTTCGGGGCCCTGCTTGACGCGGCGCGTGTAGGAAAAAGCACAGACACAGTGATAAGTATCGGCGACACGGACTATCAGGTAAACGAGAGCCCTGTGGAATCGGACGGCGAGGTAATGGGCGCGGTGCTGTTCATTTTCAATATCACCGAGCGCGAGAAAGCCGAGATAAGCCGCCGCGAATTTACCGCGAACGTCTCTCACGAGCTAAAGACGCCGCTCCAGTCTATCTCCGGCTACGCCGAGCTCATCATGAACGGCATGGTGAAGCGCGGCGACATACCGTTTTTTGCGCAGAACATATACAGAGAGTCTCAGCGAATGACCGCTCTCGTAAAGGACATAATCAAGCTTTCCAAGCTGGACGCCGGCAGCATCGAGATGCAGCGCACCGACATCGACCTCCTCGAATCCGCGAATAACGAGGTGAAGGTAATATCCCGTATGCCCGAAGCTGCAGGGATAAAAATGGAAGTCACCGGAGAAAGTGCCGTCATAAATGCATATCCATCGCTTGTCAGCGCAATAATACACAACCTCTGCGAAAATGCAGTCAAATACAACCGTGAGAACGGCTCCGTCACGGTGAATGTGTCAGAAGCACCGGGAGCTGCTGTTCTCACCGTCTCCGATACCGGCATAGGTATTCCCCGCGAACATCTCGACCGCGTTTTCGAGCGCTTCTACCGGGTCGATAAGAGCCACTCCCGCAAGGTGGGCGGTACCGGTCTCGGTCTTGCAATAGTCAAGCACGCCGTCCGTCTCAGCAATGCCTCTATCGTTCTTGAAAGCGAGCCGGACTGCGGCACTACCGTTACAGTAACATTCCCGGTTTGAGCTTGTGGGGCTCTGCCATACGCCCCGGCGGGCTCCGCCCTGCACCCTCAGCGCGTCTGCGGACGCGCGTGTGGGGCTCTGCCCCACACCCCGCGGGGGAGAGAGAAAACCTTTTTTTGTAAAAAAAGGCTTTTCTCTCTCCCCTCGACCCCTCTCTCTTTCCAAAAAAACTTTTGCAGCTGTCGCGACTTACCCGATATTTTCTGCACAGAACGTAAAAAACAGCAGACCCGAAACTAACGAGTCTGCTGTATCTTTTTGCTGCGTAGAAACTGCCGGGAAAGTCGCGGCAGCTACGGGTGCAGGGCTTGCCCTGCCGCGGGACGGGGGCGCGTAGCCCCAGCGCCGTCTGCGAAGACAGCGCGTGAGCGCCGTACCGCCGCCCGCGTAGGGCAAGAAGCGCCGTACTTATGCAGCTCATTGCTCTGCTCGTACTCCTCCGCGCTGTCAATGCTTCCCGAGGGTATCATTCCCGTGCAGTCTCCGCTGCTCACTGTCCCGGCAACACACATATCGTCATGCATCGGGAACTCGCAGTGCGACCCGCGGGCTTTCTTCTTATCACTCATACAATTCACTCCGTTCTGCAGTTATTATGTTCTGCAGGACGGCAATTATCACTGGATATAACAGACGGGATATTTTTCATCTGAACCGATCCGTGAACCACACGTTTTCTGCGGTGAATTCTTTGCCGTCGAGGTAAGAAAGTATGCCCGCGTCGGTGGTAAAAGCGAATCGTAGCTTGTAGCTGTAAAGAGCCTGATACTTATAGTATTTATGCTTGTTGTCACGGTTTGAGCCGTACTTCCCGTCGCCGAGGAGCGGGTGTCCGATATAAGCCATATGGGCGCGTATCTGGTGAGTGCGGCCGGTGATAAGATCCACTTCAAGAAGGCTGTCCCCCTCACCGTTTACCGAGAGCACGCGGTATTTCGTGACGATAGTGCGGTTTTCGGGAGTTTTCCTGTCCGAGATGACAACGCGGTTCTCCGCTTCATTCTTATAAAGGTATGCCGTAAGCGTATCTTCTTTTTTTTCGGGAACTCCGCTCACTGCACAAAGATAAAGCTTGGTAAGCTCGCGGTCGCGTATCTTCTGATTAAGGATACGAAGGCTCTCCGCGTTTTTTGCGGCTATCACGATGCCGCCGGTATTGCGGTCTATGCGGTTGCAGAGCGCCGGAGCAAAACACAGCTCGTCGTCGGGTCGGTACTCCCCTTTTTCGCGGAGGTATTTCTGAATGCCGGCAATAAGCGTGCGCCCGTTGCCGCCGCTGTCCTCATGCACAAGAAGCCCGGGTTCCTTGTCGGCGAGCAGTATGTTTTCATCTTCGTACAGAACGGTTATGGGCGGAGCGTCTTCGGATCCGCTCTTTCTTTCCTTCTGCATGAGCAGTTCGTCTGGGGCGTAGATGCTTACCTCATCGCCCTCACAGAGCTTATAGGACGGCTCGGTGCGTTTACCGCCGACCTTTATGTCCTTTTTGCGGATAAGCCTGCATATAGTACTCTGGGTGAGCGCCGGGAACGACTTCTGGAGGAAGCGGTCTATACGCTGACCCGCGGAGTTTTTTCCGACGGGAATAAGCTTTTTCAATGCTGTATCCTTGTAAATCCGTACTGACTGAAATGCTCGACAGCCTCGGACATGAACTGGTTGGAGTTTGTGCAGCGCTCGCTCACATCGGGGAGCAGATCAACTGCGGTCTGCCAGTTCCGGGCAGTCATCTCGTTATCGGGCGCGCTGAACCAGAGCTCGTTGCGCCATGTGCCGTACTGCAGGCAGATAATATAGGGCTTATTCATCTCGTTTTCGTCCTTCTGTGTGACCTGCGGGTCTTTTCCCGCATATAATAACATGGTATGTGCTCCTGTTACTGGATGGCGACAATGTTCATGGTGAGCTTGCCGCTGTTGTCGATATTGATAACGCCGTAGGAAGGCTTGTTTCTTCCACGGGGGGAGTCAATGGCGCCGGGGTTCATGACATAAACTCCGTCGATGCATTCTGTCCGGTACATATGAGTATGACCGAAGAGAGCTATCTTACAGCCGCGTGATTTTGCTTCATTCACGATCGGGTCAAGACTTCCCTGGACATTATGCTCATGACCGTGAACGCACAGGATCTTGTAGCCTCCCGCCTCTACGACTTCGAGCATCTTGTGTTTTCCGTAGTCACAGTCGCCGCCGACATAATAGAATGTTAGCTCGGGGTGTTCGGCCTTGACATCGGCAAATTCATGTTCGCCGTTGCCGAGGTGGATCACTATATCCGCGTCAAGGTTCTTCTCGACTACGGCTTTGTACTTGTGGTAATCCTTGTTGGTATCCGCAACTGCAATGATCTTCATTGTGTTCCTCCCTTTCCGCCTTACGGCGCCCTGTAAATTCATACACAGATATTATACCATTATTACCATGTAAAGTCAAATGATTTTAAGAAAATTTCCGTTTGTATTTTTGTGCATTATTACAACAGCAGGTCACGGCATATGAGCTATCCCGTTTCTGTTGTAATATTCGCGGGTTTTACGGCATATTCATTGAAAGGAGATGAAACGTATGGGCATTGACGTAAACACACTCATATCCGCGGCAAGCAGAAAGCTCGGCATACCCGAGGATAAACTGCGGAAAGCGGTAAACGACGGCAACGTCTCCGAGCTCCGTTCGTATCTGAGCGACGCAGACAGAGCGAAGGTCGATAAAGCAATGGGCGACAGAAAGCTCACCGATGAGATACAGAAAAAATACATGGGCGGGAAACGGTAGCTTCCCGGTACCGCGGGATCCGGAGGGGGCAGAGCACTTTGGCGGAGCTTGATGATATATCCGGTATCCTGAACGCCCTGCTCGGGAGCTCCGGGAACGGGGATCCGGAGGACGGCGGCGGGACTGAGGGAGGAATAGACCCCGAAGTCCTGCTGAAGATCCTCGACATAGTCTCGAAGCTCGAAGAAAGCGACAAGTACACCGACCTGCTCAAGGCGCTCCGTCCGCTTCTCCGGGAAGAGAACCGGAGAAAGCTTGACCGCGCGGCAATGATCCTGAAGCTCATGAATATACTTCCCCTGCTCGGAGGGAGCGGCATCATGGACGGTCTGTCCTGACCGCCCTCCTCTGCAGCCGGGATCTCACATAACAGGAGGACATCTTATGGACTGGAAGAAAGAGAAGATAAGCGCGTCGGAGCTTGAAAAACGGCAGAAAGAGTATATGAACGAGGCTCTCGCCATGATGAGGAAGAGCGGCTCGCAGCATACTATCCCCGTGACGCCGGAAAAAACGGCGGAATTGCCCGTAAACAATACCGGCGGCACATTATACGCGGCCGAACCGAAGCAGACGGACGAAGATGCAAAGTCCGGCGGAAAAGCTGCAAACAATACTGCCGACGCATTATACACAACCGAACCGAAGCAGACGGACGAACCGGACGAAGAAGCAAAGTCCGGCGGCGAAAATACCGCAAACAATACTGCGGACGTATTATCCGCGCCGCAGGAGCTCACCGAGGAAGCTTCCGACAGGCTTTCGGAGCAGAACGTGCATGACGGCGCGGCCGAGCCGGGAACCGCCGGGACAGATGACGACGACAAGTACGGTGTGTACACGGCGGAAGAGGTGATGAGCGGAGAGTACAGCGGCGAGGGTCTTAAAAAGGCAGCCGAGATACTTGAGGAAATGACCCGCAGCACCATTATGATGAAAAAGCTTGCCGCAGGGGACGACGACCCCGACACCACCGATTTCCCCGACTTTTCCGGGAGTGAAAGCGAGGACGGCGGAAAAGCCCGATTTCGCCGGGGCGAAAAAACGACGGACTGTGGGCAGGAAAATGAATAGCGCGGGCATCACAGACCCCGACACCTTACTTATCCTTGCACTCGCTTACATACTCTACCGCCAGAACGCGGACATAAAACCGATACTCGCTCTTTTGTCGATCCTTGTGGGGTGATGAATATAACGCGTCTTCTGCGGTATAATACTACTGCGGCAGAAAGCCGCGCAAAGCTCTTACGGACCGAAAGGAACAGATAAAATGGGCAAGAACAGGAAAAACAAGCAGCAGACCGCTTCCGACAAGGAAAACGGCGGCAAGGAAAGCTGCTGAGCAAACGTGAAAACGTCCCTCCCCTCCTTGTGAGGAGAGCGGGCGTTTTTTCTTGACAAACTACGGTGTATGGGTGTATAATATATAGGTATGCGATTTTCGCGCCTGATGGCCGGAGGAAATGATGAACGCTGACATAAACGGTATAAAGACAAACTACATCGACAAAGGCGAGGGCGATGCCGTACTTGTGCTCCAGGGCTGGGGGACGAGCGTTGACCTTTACGCCGCCGTCATTGACAGAATGGCGGAGAAATACCGGGTGCTTGCTCCCGATCTGCCGGGATTCGGCGCAACTTCCGAGCCGCCCGGGCCGTGGCACGTTGACGACTATGCCGATTTTGTGCTCGCTTTCTGTGAAAAGCTCGGGATAACGAGCTGCATCATTTTCGCTCACAGCTTCGGCGGCCGCGTCACATTGAAGCTCATGGCGCGGGAAAAACTTCCGATAAGTGTCACTAAGATAATACTCACCGGCGCGGCGGGGATACGCCACGAACCGTCGGAAGCTGCAAAAAAGAAGGCAGCGGCATATCAGCGGGGAAAAAAGTTCCTGTCAAGCGCGCCCATGCGGACTCTTTTCCCGAACGCACTTGAAAACCTGCGGAACAAGCACGGCTCCGCGGATTACAGGGCTGCAAGCCCGATGATGCGGCAGGTGCTCGTAAACACGGTGAACGAGGATCTTTCGGCGCTGCTGACGGAATGCACGCCGGAAACCCTGCTCATATGGGGCAGAAACGACGATGCCGCTCCCTACGAGGACGGTCAGAGAATGGAGCGGGAAATGCCCGACGCAGGTCTCGTCACCCTTGAAAACGCCGGTCACTTCGCCTTTATCGACCAGCAGTACACGTTCCTGCGCGTACTTTCATCGTTTCTCGATATACCGCTTGAATAAAGGAAATAAATTATGACAGTTTTTGCTCACATCTTGTTTTTCGCGTGTATGCTCGCGAATTTCACGATCAATTTCGTGCATTTCATGCATATGTTCCAGCTCAATTCATACAGCGCAAAAGAGCAGTTTGAATGGTGGAAAAAGAATCGGAAGGAAATGTGGCTCAGAGGGATCTTCCCGGAGATATTCTTTCTTTTCGCACTCGTCACCGCGCTCTGGGCATACTTCGGCGGCAATCCCGCGGTCTGGGTCGCAGCGGATTTCCTGCCGTTCGTCGGAGCTGCACTGAATGCTTTCGGCGCGGCTGTCGCCGTGTTCATCAGAAAGCCCGCAAAGAAGAAGCTCGTGTTCACCCCCCGCGTCATTCGTATGTGCGTGACTATGGCGATAGTTTACGGGGCTGTGTGCGCGGTCTCGTTCATCTTCCTGTACGAGACGAAGCTTTATTTTGCAGTCGTTACAATGCTCCCGTGGCTGTGCGTATTTATGCCCTGCCTCGCGAACTTCATCAACAAGCCCATAGAAAAGGCAGTCAACAACCACTACATCAACGATGCGAAACGCATCATCTCCGAACTGCCCAATACTACAGTGATCGGCATCACCGGAAGCTACGGCAAGACGTCAACAAAGTTCTACCTCGAAAAGCTGCTCTCGGCAAAGTATAACGTACTTATGACACCCGGGAGCTTCAATACCACCATGGGCGTAGTCAAAATCGTCCGCGGCAGTCTCAACGCCACCCACGAGATATTCCTCTGTGAAATGGGCGCAAAGGGCGTCGGCGAGATCAAGGAGATCTGCGATATCGTCCGCCCGAAACACTCCATAATCACCTCGATCGGCGAACAGCACCTCGAAACTTTCGGCTCGGTGGAGAACATAATCAAAACGAAATTTGAGATCGCCGACGCTGTGACAGACGGAACGGTGTTCCTGAACTACGACAACGAATTCATAAGAAACAAGCCCATTGACAAGAATCATGTGACCTACGGCATAAACGGCGGCGACTGGGACTACACAGCCTCGGATATCAGAGTCACCGAGAAAGGCACCGACTTCACCGTGCACCACGGCGGCGAGGAGATGCAGTACCACACCAGGCTTCTCGGCGAACACAACGTCCAGAATATCCTCGGTGCCATTGCCGTTTCACACGAGCTCGGCATCTCCCTTGAGGAACTCGTTTATCCGGTAAAACGGCTCGAATGCGTACCGCACAGAATGGAGATACTCGACAAGGGAAACGGGGTCACCGTCATAGACGACGCCTTCAATTCGAACCCCGCCGGCGCCCGTGCAGCCCTTAAAACGCTGTCAATGTTCGATGCTCTGCGCATAGTGGCAACACCCGGCATGATTGAGCTCGGCGAGCGTGAATATCAGCTCAACAAAGAGCTCGGAATGGACGCGGCAGGCTGCTGTGACATAGCCATACTCGTAGGCGAAAGACAGGCTCCGCCGATCAAGGAAGGACTGCTCGCAAAGGGATTTCCGGAGAACCATATTATCATTGCGAAAGACCTTAACGAAGCGATGAAGTCCGCGTACTCGATCCAGCCCGGCCGCAAGCGCGTGATACTCCTCGAAAACGATCTTCCCGACAACTTCTGATCTTTAAGCTCCGGCTCTTGCAAATGGTGATGTAAAATGAAGATTTACTGCGATTACTGCGGGACACAGATAGATACGGACAAGAACAATAACTGCCCGAACTGCGGCGCTTCCTTCGCTGACAACGAGAGACTCAAAAAGGCACTTGCGCGGGAAGAAAAAGAGCGCCGGGCTGCAAAAGCGAATATAAAGGTAGATGAGATCTTCCGTGAGTTCGACAAGCGGAAAAATGAGAAAAAGCTTGGACAGGCGGCAATGGTCATTGGCATTATCTCCATCGGCGTGATAATAATAATGCTCGTAAAACTTGTTGCAGCGTTCGTCTGATCGTGCCTGAGCGAAAGGAAATATTATGAAGATCTACTGCGATTACTGCGGAACACAGATAGATACGGAACTGCACCGAAACTGCCCGAACTGCGGCGGCTCTTATGCAGGAGACGAGGAGCTCATAAAAGAGCAGGAACGCCTGGATAAGCTCAACGACCTTGAAATGCGCCGGGAAGAGCTGCGCACAGACCGTATGGAGCTCGAAAACAGCTCGTATATGCAGAAAATGCGCTCCGAAAAGGAGATCACAGCCTTCCGCAGGATCATAAAATACGTTCTTATAGCCATGTTCGTAGGATTCTTCATCTACGCCATGGTAAGAGCCGCAAACATGATGGACCGGGCAGAAGACCGCATGGCGGAGAACAGCCCGCCGGCTTCCGCAGCGGAAACGGCGGAATAAGCGACGGTAATGCGGCAATGCAGATAAAAAAGGTGATGTGAAATGAAGATCTACTGTGATTACTGCGGAACGCAGATAGAAACAAGCATACACAAAAACTGTCCGAACTGCGGCGGAGCATACTCCACGGACGAGGAGCTGCTCAAGGAAAAGGCGCGGGTAAAAGAGCTGAACGATCTCGACATGGAGAAGAAGAAGCTCGACATCGAGAGAATGAAGCTTGAGAACAGCAGCCTGAAAACCACTTCGCAGAAGCAGGGAAATAATTTCGCAAAGGGCTGTCTTGTCGCGGTCATTTCGGGGCTTGCCTGCTTAGGCATAGTTTTTGTGATAATCCTTTGTTTCATTTTCGCGGATACTTCTTCGGAAACAAATAAGGAAAAGCCGGAGGAAACAAGACCGCGGATCACGGCTACATACACTCTCAGCATGGATCCGATAAGCATTCCGGATATCCCGGAGATAAATGTACCCGATGTGACCATACCGGAAATAGATATTCCCGATATGAATACAAATCTGATCGAACAGTAAGAAAAGAGGTAGCACTTTATGAAAATAAGAGTCGGCGTATTTTTCGGCGGAAAGAGCGTTGAACACGAGGTCTCGGTCATCTCGGCGCTGCAGGCCTGCAGGTCGCTCAACACGGATAAATACGATATTATCCCCGTCTATATTACCAAGAACACGGAGTTCTACATAGGCGAGAACATCGGTAAGATAGAAGCATACCGCAATATCCCCGCCCTGCTGAAAGAGAGCAGCAGAGTCCTTCCCGTGGGCAGCGGCGGGACCGTCGAACTTCTCCATTATCCGATGAAGAAGTTCGGGAACAACGTTGCGGCAGTGATAGACGTGGTGCTCCCCATAGTTCACGGAACGAACGTAGAAGACGGCGCTCTGCAGGGCTATCTCCAGACCCTCGGCGTACCCTATGCCGGCTGCGACGTTCTTTCAAGCGCGGTGGGCATGGATAAGTACGTCATGAAGTGCGTTTTCGCGGATAACGGCATTCCTGTGCTTCCGGCAACGGTAGTAAACGTGAAGCAGTTCACAAAGGAACATGACGCGGTCATCGGGCTCATAGAGAGCCGCACCCGGTACCCTGTTATCGTGAAGCCCGTAAACCTTGGTTCAAGCGTCGGCATACGCAAGGCAAAAGACCGCGAAGAGCTTGAAGATGCCCTCGATCACGCTTTCACTTTCGCCATAAAGGTGCTTGTGGAGAACGCGGTAACGGAGCTTAAAGAGATAAACTGCTCGGTGCTCGGGGACTATGAGAACGCGGAAGCGAGCGAGTGCGAAGAGCCTATTGCAAACGACGAGATACTGAGCTACCAGGACAAATATGTCGGCGGCGGTTCAAAATCTTCCGGTGGCAAGAGCGGTATGGCTTCGCTCAAACGAAAGATACCCGCGGACATCACCCCCGAGCAGCGTGAGGAAGTTCGCACAATGGCGGTGAAAGCATTCCAGGCTCTCGGCTGCAGCGGTGTAGCACGCATAGACTTCATGCTCGACATGGCAGCGGGAAAGATATATCTCAACGAGATAAACACGATCCCCGGAAGTCTCGCGTTCTATCTGTGGAAGCCTGTCGGAGTGGACTATCCCGTTCTTCTCGATAAGCTCATCGAGCTTGCGCTCAAGCGCGCCCGCGAAAACAAGTCCATCACATTCTCTTTTGACAGCAATATCCTTGAAAATGCAAGCTTCGGGGGTGCAAAAGGAAGCAAGGGCGCAAAGGGTTGATTTTGTGCAGTATGCACAAGCGAAAAATATAATAGTTGAAAAATCAGGTACAATGATACAAAAATAAAAAAATGTAAAAAAGTACTTGATTTTTTTCTTGCAAAAGACTATAATATGATTATCGGTTAGCACTCAGATGACAAGAGTGCTAACACTCGGAAAGGTCAAGTGCTAAAAGACCCTTGAGTTTGTCAATAATTTTATTTATTATAGGAGGTCATCAAAATGGCAGCTAAAACAACAAAAACAGCTAAAAGCAGCGGACTTAACATAAAGCCGCTCGCAGACAGAGTTGTTATCAAGTTCCTTGAAGCCGAGGAAACAACAAAGGGAGGCATAATCCTCACAAGCTCCGCGCAGGAGAAGCCGCAGGTTGCGGAAATATGCGCAGTAGGCCCCGGCGGCATGGTTGACGGAAAAGAGATAAAAATGGAAGTCAAGGTCGGCGACAAGGTGCTCATAAGCAAGTACTCCGGAACAGAAGTCAAGCTCGAAGGCGAAAAATACACGATAGTTCGCCAGAGTGACATTCTCGCAATTGTAGAATAATCAGACGAAAGAAAGGAATTGATTCAGTATGGCTAAACAGATCATTTACGGCGAAGAAGCGCGCAAGGCGCTCCAGGCAGGTATCGACAAGCTCGCAGATACAGTCAAGATCACTCTCGGACCCAAGGGCAGAAACGTAGTGCTCGACAAGAAGTTCGGCGCTCCCCTTATCACAAATGACGGCGTGACCATCGCAAAGGAGATCGACCTCGAAGATCCTTTCGAGAACATGGGCGCACAGCTCGTAAAGGAAGTCTCCACAAAGACCAACGATGCTGCAGGCGACGGCACTACAACCGCTACACTTCTTGCACAGGCTATCGTCCGCGAGGGTATGAAGAATGTTGCGGCAGGCGCAAACCCGATGGTAATAAAGAGCGGTATCGAAAAGGCTGTGGAAGCATCTGTTGACGAGATCAAGAAGAATGCTCAGAAGATAAAGAACAGCGACGATATCGCAAGAGTTGCAACAGTTTCCAGCAGCAGCGAGATCGTCGGCAAGCTCATTGCGGAAGCTATGGATAAGGTATCCGCAGACGGCGTTATCACTATCGAGGAAAGCAAGACTGCCGAAACTTACAGCGAGGTAGTTGAGGGTATGCAGTTCGACCGCGGCTACATCTCCCCCTACATGGCAACAGACGGCGACAAGATGATCGCAGAGCTCGACGATCCCTATATCCTTATCACGGATAAGAAGATCTCGGCTATCCAGGATCTCCTCCCGCTTCTTGAGCAGATCGTAAAGACCGGCAAGAAGCTTCTCATAATCGCTGAGGACATCGAAGGCGAAGCACTCACCACACTTATCCTCAACAAGCTCAGAGGCACATTCAACTGTGTTGCGGTAAAGGCTCCGGGCTTCGGCGACAGACGCAAGGAGATGCTCCAGGATATAGCTGTTCTCACAGGCGGTCAGGTCATCACAAGCGACCTCGGTATAGAGCTCGCGGACGCAACGGTAGATATGCTCGGTACCGCAAAGCAGGTAACAGTTACCAAGGAGAACACAACGATAGTTGACGGCGCAGGTAAGAAGAACGATATCAAGGAAAGAGTAAGCCAGATCCGCAACGCTATCGAGAATACAACAAGCGAGTTCGACAAGGAGAAGCTCCAGGAAAGACTTGCAAAACTCGCAGGCGGTGTTGCAGTTATCAAGGTCGGTGCAGCAACAGAGATCGAGATGAAGGAAAAGAAGCTCCGCATAGAGGACGCTCTTGCAGCTACAAAGGCTGCGGTAGAAGAGGGTATCGTTGCAGGCGGCGGCACAGCTCTCATCAACGCTATGTCAGCAGTCGAGAAGCTTATCGCAAAGCTTGACGGCGACGAAAAGACCGGTGCGAAGATCGTACTCCGCGCTCTTGAGGAACCTGTTCGTCAGATCGCTGCAAACGCAGGTCTTGAGGGCTCCGTTATCATCGAGAACATTAGAAATAACACCAAGAACAAGAAGACATACGGTTTCGACGCGTTCAAGGGTGAGTACACCGACATGATCGAAGCAGGTATCGTTGATCCTGCTAAGGTAACACGTTCCGCACTTCAGAACGCCGCTTCCGTTGCAGCTATGGTACTCACCACCGAGAGCCTCGTTACCGACATCAAGGAAGAGACTCCCGCAGCTCCCGCCGGCGGTATGGGCGGCATGGGCGGTATGTATTGATCTCCGTCCTCAGCGCGTCTGCGGACGCGCGTGTGGGGCTCTGCCCCACGCCCCGTGTCCGGCGCTCCCGCGCTTGTGGGGCTCTGCCCCACGCCCCGTGTCCGGCGCTCCCGCGCTTTACTCTCCCGAGTGGGGCCAGCCTACGCGGCTGGATCGCGGCAGGGCAAGCCCTGCACCCGAAGCTGCCGCGATTTTCCCGGCAGTTCCTACACAACAAAAAGATACAGCAGACTCGTAACAATCGGGTCTGCTGTTTTTATATGTTGTGCAGAAACTATCCCACTTAGCGCGGCAGCTGCTAAAGTTTTTTTGGAAAGAGAGAGGGGTCGAGGGGAGAGAGAAAAGCCATTTTTTCCAAAAAAAGGTTTTATCTCTCCCCCGCTGGGTGTGGGGCAGCGCCCCACACGCGCGTCCGCAGACGCGCTGAGGGTGCAGGGCAGAGCCCTGCCGGGGCGTGGGGCGGAGCACCACACGCGCGTGAGCGCCGGACACGGGGCGTGGAGCAGAGCCCTGCAGACGCGGCAGAAAATAATTGCAAAAGGGCTTGTTTTATAACGGAAAATATGATATAATATATCAGATTGAATTTATCCAGCATTCAGAAAGGAACGGACGTATGAAAAAGATCGCAGTGCTCGGCTACGGAGTTGTCGGCTCCGGAACAGTCGAGGTCTTCTACAAGAACAGGGAGGCTCTCGAAAAGAAAGTCGGTGAGGAACTCGACATAAAGTATATCCTCGAAGTGCGGGACTGCCCCGATGAGCGTTACAGAGACAAGTTCACGAAGAATTTTGATGATATCCTCGGCGACCCCGAAGTTGCGGTAGTCGCAGAAGTTATCGGCGGCGTTAAGTATTCCTACGGCTACGTCAAGTCGGCTCTCGAAGCGGGAAAAAGCGTGGTTACATCAAATAAGGAACTCGTTGCATCTAAAGGCGCCGAACTCCTCAGGATAGCAAAAGAGCATAACGTGAACTTCTTCTTTGAAGCAAGCGTAGGCGGCGGTATCCCGATCATCCGTCCGCTCAACCAGTGCCTATCCGCCAATGAAATAGATGAGATCGCCGGTATCCTCAACGGCACCACGAACTTCATACTGACAAAGATGATAAAAGAGGGAATGGGGTTTGACGAGGCGCTTAAGATCGCACAGGAGCTCGGCTACGCGGAGCGCGACCCCTCCGCAGACGTAGAGGGTCACGATACCTGCCGCAAGATATGCATTCTCGCTTCCCTCGCCTTCGGCAGACACGTTTACCCCGACAACATACATACCGAGGGTATAACTAAGATCACGCTTGAGGACGTCAAGTACTGCGAAAGCATGAACAGCGTCATTAAACTCATCGGCTTCGCTTCAAAACGCGGCGACGATGTTGCAGTAATGACCTGCCCCGCCGTAATAAACGAAGAAAGCCAGCTCTCCGGCGTAAACGATGTGTTCAACGCTATCCTCGTCCGCGGTGATGCAGTGGGTGACGTTGTATTTTACGGCAAGGGCGCGGGCAAGCTTCCCACAGCAAGCGCGGTAGTCTCCGATATAATCGTTGCCGCGAAGTCCCACGGAACTTCACGCTCCATGAACTGGGCAGACAGCGAACAGGATTTCATTATCCCCTACAAAAAGCTCGACAACAAATTCTATGTCCGTGCAAAAGCCGATAAAAAAGATGTCGAGGGTATCTTCGGCGAAGTACGCTTCCTCTCACGCGACGGAGCACCGGACGATGAGTGCGCATTCGTCACACCGGTCATCAACGAGGCTGAATTTGAGGAAAAATGCGGCTCGCTGAACGTGCTCGGTTCAATAAGAGTTCTTGATTACTGATAAACCGCAATATAATTGAAAGGACAGATACCAATGGCTGAACCCAAATACAAAAGAATACTGCTTAAACTGAGCGGAGAAGCTCTTGCAGGCGAAAAGAAAACGGGACTTGATATCCCGACGATAACGACGATCTGCAAAAGCGTAAAGAAGTGCTTCGACGCAGGCGTTGAGATAGGCATAGTTGTAGGCGGCGGAAACTTCTGGCGCGGCAGAACAAGTGAGAATATGGACAGAGTCACCGCAGACCACATAGGTATGCTCGCGACCACCATGAACGCGCTTGCAGTCGGCGATGTGCTGAAGGATATGGGCTGTGATGTCCGCGTCCAGTCCGCTATCGCGATGAACGCCATCTGTGAGCCGTATATCAGAGAAAAAGCTCTGCGCCACTTCGCAAAGGGAAGAGTCGTAATATTCGGCTGCGGCACCGGAAATCCCTTTTTCTCCACCGACAGCGCGGCTGCATTAAGAGCAGCGGAGATAAACGCCGAGATCGTACTTAAAGCGACCATGGTGGACGGTGTATATGACAAGGATCCGCTCAAATTCGATGACGCGGTGAAATATGAGACGCTCCGCCACAAGGATATCCTCGTGAACGGACTCCGCGTTCTCGACGGTACCGCCGCCGCAATGTGCATCGAGAACAACATTCCCCTTATCGTTTTTGACCTTCACCGCCCCGATAACATCTACGACGCGGTAATGGGCGAGAAGGTAGGCACCCTCGTAAGCAACAATTCATAAGGGTACCTCTAAAAACCGCTTTGAAAAGAGAAAATGAGATAGCTGCGTCGGATACAAGGAAAGCCGACGAAGCCGGGCTGGCGCCCGGTTAGGAGGCTTGACGCAGTAAACGGCGTGGCTAGCTCTTTTTCTCTCAAATTGGGTTTTTAGAGGTTCCCATAATGCAGGTACAGACAACAGACGTTAAAACGAAGATCACCATATACGAAAGGAAGTAATACCATGAAAGAAACGATCAATGCTGCCGAGCAGAAAATGGAAAAGTGCGTGAACGCGCTCGAAAAGGAATTCACAACGATAAGGGCGGGACGCGCGAACCCTGCCGTACTCGATAAGATAACGGTGGATTATTACGGCGTGCCCACTCAGATCAACGCTATGGCGGAAGTTTCCGTAGCCGAAGCACGCATTCTTGTTATCCAGCCCTGGGACGCTTCCTCACTCAAATCCATAGAGAAAGCGATCATGGCAAGTGATATCGGCATCACCCCCACAAACGACGGAAAAGCCCTTCGCATAGTTTTTCCCCAGCTCACAGAGGAGCGCAGAAAGGAACTCTGCAAGCAGATAAAGAAGTACGGCGAAGATGCCAAGGTAGCGGTAAGAAACTGCCGCAGAGACGCTATGGATAAGTTCAAGGCGATGAAGAAGAACAGCGAGATCACCGAGGACGATGTCAAGGACGGCGAGAAGAAGATCCAGACTATAACAGACAAGTACTGTGAAAAAGTCGATAAAGTCTGCGCGGACAAAGAAAAGGAAATCATGACGGTTTAATGGATAAAACGATGCTCCCGCGTCACATCGGGATAATCATGGACGGGAACGGCCGCTGGGCAAAAAAGCGGCTCCTCCCGCGCACGGCAGGTCATGTCCAGGGGGCTAAGGCGTTCAGAAAATGCCTTCGTCACTGCATAGACCTCGGGATAGAATATGTTACCTTCTACGCGTTCTCCACAGAAAACTGGAAGCGCCCGCAGGACGAGGTAAATGCAATAATGAAGCTGTTCTCGGATTATCTTGACGAAGGTCTCGATATGTACGAGGACGACGTTGTTATGCGGTTCATAGGCGATATGACAGCGCTGAACGACGAGCTGAGAGCAAAGATAGATAAGATGCAGTCCGAGACTGCCGGAAATCACGGTACGGTCTGCAATATCGCGGTCAACTACGGCGGCAGGGACGATATACTGCACGCGGCGAAAGTGCTCATAAAAGACGGAGCGGATCCGGATAAACTCGATGAGACCGCATTCTCAGAACGGCTCTACACCGCGGGTCAGCCGGACGTTGATCTCATCATAAGACCGAGCGGCGAACAGCGAATTTCAAACTTCCTGATATGGCAGGCTGCATACGCGGAATATGTATTTATGGGCGTTCTGTGGCCGGATTTCACAGAGTCCGACCTCGATGCGGCGATAGAAGAATTCGCAAAGCGGAACCGCAGATTCGGCGGAGTGTGATACGCACAGACACAAAATGACGGAAAAGAGATGATAGAATGGCAAAACGGCTGATAACAGCGGCGATAGGGGTTCCCATAGGGATACTTATAATCTTTCTCGGGAGTCTTTCTCCGCACGTTATGTCCGCCGCTACGGACATTCTCTCTATAATGGCGGTGTTTGAGGTGCTTTCCGCCGCGAAATACACGAAATACCGCAGTATAACCGTGCTGAGTCTTATGTTCTCGGCACTCCTGCCGATGTTCTTCTGCTACAACGAGCTGCGTAATTACGCAATTCCGGTGGCGTTCCTGTTCCTTGTGCTCCTCTTCGCATTCACGCTTATGCGGCATAAGGAGATAAAATTCGAGGAGCTCGGCTTTATTGCGTTCATCTCTATCTGCATACCCTTCGCGATCTCAACGCTCGCATTCTTCTGCTTCCAGTGGCAGGAGCACGGCATCTTCCTTGTGGTATATACCCTCGTGACTGCATGGGTGGCGGACGGCGGAGCTTACTTTGCAGGGACTTTTCTCGGCAAGCATAAGCTTTGTCCCGAAATAAGCCCGAAAAAAACATGGGAAGGCTTCTTCGGCGGACTTATCACGGCTGTGATATTCGCAGTCATGCTCGGCTACGGTTATGAGCTCTGGGACATCATTTTCACAGGCTCCCAGCACTTCGCGGTCAATATCCCGATACTCGTGGGCGCGGCAGTGGTCTCCACATTCCTCGGGCTGCTCGGTGACCTTATAGCGTCGCTGCTGAAACGCCAGTGCGGGGTCAAGGATTTCAGCGAGATACTCCCCGGTCACGGCGGAGTCATGGACAGGTTCGACAGCGTCCTTTTCGTGGCGCCGTTTATCTACCTGCTCTGCAAATCTCTGTTCCCGATAACAGAGATCGTTATATAAATGCAGTTTCCCCGCCGCGCAATGAGGCGGGGGATTTGATTAAGGAGAATAAGATGCCGACAATAATATGGGAAGGCAATAAAAAAGAGTTCGGCACCTCGCACGAATGCCCGCCCCTGCCGGAAAACGCGGTGAAGCTGCGGGAGGCTGACGGGTTTATCGCAAAAGCGCTTCCTTACGGCATAGCGCCGGTGATGATATGCATTCTCGCGGTGTTCCTGAAAGCGTACCTCAACAAAGCTGTGCCGATCGACCCGATATTTATGATACCCGCGTTCATTATCGGATTTGTTGTGGCACTGCCGCTCCATGAACTGATGCACGCGATATGCTACCCGAAAGGGGCAACGGTGTGGGTGGGGCTGTGTCTGCGGAAATTCGCGGCGTATGCGATATCCTACTGCCCGCTGACAAAGACGCGGTTCACGGTCATGTCGCTTGCGCCCTCGCTTCTCGGCATTATCCCGCTTGCAGTATTTATCGCGGCGCCTGTAACAATGAAACCGCTGCTGACTATGTGCATTGTACCTGCGATCTTCGGGCTGTTCTCGCCCGCGCCGGATTATATGGATATAGTGTCGATGCTTCGTCACGCACCCAAGGGCGCTCTCATACGGGACTCGGCGGACGGGCTTTACGCATACTGCACGGAAGACAACGGCTGAGACAGCATTCTGACGGTCATACGGAAGGAGCGGCATCATGGATAAGGGGATCGAAGTAAAGATAAAGCATCATTACATGGGGATCACCGCTCTTTTTGCGGTAAGTACTTGTGTGGTCATATTCTCATTCGGGTATATGGCAGTATATCTTATCCACAAGTTTTATGCCGAAACAGCACTTCACGCAATGATGTTCATTATGTCACTCGCGGTTCTCGTACTTTCCGCCGTACTTTCCTGCAAACCCACCGTCATACGCTCCGACGGCATGATGCTGTACTGGCAGTTCATATACAAAAAGCACGAGCTGAGCCTGAACGATATTATGAGGATAAACTGCGTACCGTACAGCGTTCACGGGCGCTACCAAACACAACAGCGCATAAGTCTTACGATCTGCTTAAAGGACGGAACGGAGACAGAGTTCAATGACTGTGTTGACGCGGAAGATCTGCTGAACGAAAAGCTCGGAAGCAAACATGCCGATGTTCCCATACTGAAGCTGTATGAGTATCTCAACGCACACTGCGGAAGATCAGATAATTAACGGAGGGTGAATACCCGTGAATGACGATAAAAAAACACTGGTCGTGCTCGGCTCCACCGGCTCGATAGGCACACAGACCCTTGATGTGGCAAGAATGCACGGTTACGGCATTGCCGCTCTGTCGGCGCATACGAACTACGAGCTTGCGGAAAAGCAGGCGCGTGAGTTCCGCCCCGAAACCGTGTGCATGACAGATGAAGCTGCATACAAGGAGCTTAAAGTCCGGCTCGCAGACACCGACATAAAGGTGACATACGGAAAAGAAACCCTCTGCGAAACAGCCGCGATACCCTGCGATATGGTGATAAACGCGGTGGTGGGAATGGTGGGGCTTGAGCCGACGCTCGCCGCGCTGAATGCCCGGAACAGGGTGGGTCTTGCAAACAAGGAAACCCTCGTGACCGGCGGAGAGCTGGTGAAAGCTGCCGAAAAAGCCAACGGGACGGATATTGTCCCTATAGACAGCGAACATTCCGCGATCTTTCAGTCATTAATGGGCAATTCCGGAAATAAAATTGAAAAAATAATACTCACGGCGTCGGGCGGCCCCTTTTTCGGGTATAATAAAGAAAAGATGAAAACTGTGACGATGGAGCAGGCTCTTCACCACCCGAACTGGAACATGGGCAGGAAGATCACTACCGACAGCGCCACGCTCATGAACAAGGGGCTTGAACTTATAGAAGCGGTGCGGCTTTTCGATGTGATGCCGGAGCAGGTCGAGGTCGTGGTTCACCGCCAAAGCATACTGCACTCGGCGGTAGAGTACGAGGACGGGGCTGTTATCGGTCAGCTCGGCGTTCCGGACATGAAGATCCCCATACAGTTCGCGGTCACTTACCCGAAACGGCTCCCCTCCTGCTCGAAGAAGCTTTCGCTGTTCGATGTGGGGACGATGACATTTGAACGGGCGGACGAGGAGACTTTCGTTTGTCTCGCCGAAGCCCGCAAAGCCATTGCGAAAGGCGGGACTGCACCCACCATACTGAACAGCGCCAACGAGGCTGCGGTGGCGGCATTTCTCGGCGGAAAGATACCGTTTTACCGCATCGGCGAGCTTGTGAGCGGGTGCTGTGCGAAACTCCGTCATACAGACAAGGTGACACTGCAGACAATATCGGAAGCGGACGCGGCTGCAAGAGCCGATGTCATGTCCGCGATCTGAAAGAAAGGCGATCATGGATATACTGAGCAACATTCTCAACGTTCTTATAACGATACTCGTATTCTTCGGGATAATCCTCATTCACGAAATGGGGCATTTCCTCACCGCAAGAGCATTCGGAATGAAGATATACGAATTTTCCATAGGCATGGGTCCGAGACTTTTCAGCAAACGCACAAAGACCACCACATGGTCTTTCAAGCTTCTGCCCATAGGCGGCGCGGTGCAGCTCGGCGAGGACTTCGAGAGCGACGATCCCGACGATTTCCGCAATAAGCCGGTGTGGCAGCGTATGATCGTGATAGTTGCGGGGGCGGTAATGAATCTTATCCTCGGGTTTGCAGTCTGCATCGTGAGCATCTGCACCGACGATGCTATCGCGACCACACGGCTGTCGGAGTTCTACGATACCGCGGTCTCCACCGAAGTGCTCATGCCCGACGACGAGATAACCGAGATCAACGGAATGCCGATATGGACGACTATGGATATCTCATACTGTCTCCAGAACAAAGCGGCGAAGTTTGACGAAGAACAGGGTGTCGCATACTTCGATATGAAAGTGAAGCGCGGCGGCGAGACGGTGGCTCTGACTGTTCCCTTCAAGGCTGTGGCTTCCGACGGCCGAACCGGCTACAGCGTTGTGATTGATTTCAAAGTCTGGGCGGAACACAAGGATCCCCTCACCGTTACGGCTGCGGCAGCCCGTATGTTCATGACGGAATCACGGCTTATATGGATATCATTCGCAGACCTCATAACCGGCACTTACGGTCTCAACGACCTGTCCGGCCCCGTAGGCGTGGTAACGACAATGGCGAGTGCGCTTGAACAGTCCCGCCTCAACATCATGAGCCTTAGCTCCTTCCTGACGCTCGTAGCGCTCATCACTATCAACCTCGGCATCTTCAACCTTCTCCCGATCCCGGCGCTTGACGGCGCAAGGTTCCTGTTCCTGGTCATCGAGGCGATACGAAGAAAGCCTATCGCTGCCGAGAAAGAAGGCTGGGTGCATTTCATCGGCTTCGCGGCGCTCATGCTGCTCATGCTCATCGTAACATTCAATGACATCGTGAAGCTTATTGCTCCGCCGCAGTAAGACTGCAAAAAGAAAGGACAAAAGAAATGAACAGAAAGCTATTATACTCCGCACTTCTCTCCGCCGCAATGCTTACAGCCGCTTCCTGTGGTAACGGCGCTCCTGCCGCGACCACCGCTTTACAGATCGCGCCCTCCGATGAGACCGCATACGAGGTGACAACGGCGGCACCGGAAACGACCGAAGCTGTCACAGAAAAGGTCATTCCCGAGGACACTCCCTACGTTATTGCAGACGGCATAACCCCCCGCATGAAAGCACTCGCCGATCTCGTTGACGGTAACAAGGCGAGACTTGCAAAAGTATTCAGAAAAGCACAGGCAGGCGAGCCCATAACCGTTGCATATCTCGGCGGCTCGATCACTCAGGGCTCCACCGCGGGTCCTACCACCTGCTATGCGTACCTTACCACCGAATGGCTCAAGGAGCAGTTCCCCGATTCCGAGATAACCTATGTCAACGCGGGTATCGGTGCCACCGGCTCATATATCGGCGTGTTCAGGACAGACCGCGACGTTCTCTCGAAATCTCCGGATCTCGTGTTCGTTGATTTTTCCGTCAACGACACCACCGAACACACCGACCGCAACATCGCATCATACGACGGGGTGCTCCGCAAACTCTGGACCGCCGACTCTAAACCTGCAATAGTCACGATAGCCATGACCCAGGACAACGGCACAAGCTTCCAGGAATACCACAGCGAGATCTGCCGGGCATACGATATACCCATGATCTCCTACCATGACGCGATAATGGACGTGATAGAAAAGGGTCACATCGTCTGGAAGGATATCTCCGACGACAATATCCACCCGAATGTCACCGGTCACTCCGTACTCACCGAGATAATAACATCATACCTCGAAAGCGTGATAGACGACCTCGACAGCATCGACACCGAGAATGAGAGCGACTTCTCTGTGCCGTACACTACGGACAAGTACGAAAGCGCAAGACTTATCGTCCCGGGAGCTCCGGAGGTCACCGGCGACACCGGCTGGGAGACCTTCACCGACGATAATTTCGGCAACTTCGGCGGATACTGGAGAGTTTCCTCAAAGGACGGAAGCTTTGACGGAGTTGAGCCGCTTACCTTTGAAGTCGAGGGAAGCTCCATCGGCATCTTCTTCGGAAAAATGGTCAAGAACGGCGGCAGGTTCGATATTGCAGTAAACGGAATGGTCATAGATACGATAGATACTTCGTTCCGCGGCGGCTGGGGCAACTATGTTGAGGCCCAGGAGGTCATCGAGTTCAAGGAATCGGGTAAAAACACCGTCAGCATAATTCCCAAAAAGGGAGACAAGTCCGTCATAATGATCTCGGCGCTTGCAGTAACGTAAGGGAACTCCTTTTTTACGGGGTTCTACTTCCAAAATCGTAAATAAGCCGCGATACTTTATGCCGCGAAAGCCTATTGACGGTGAGTTTATCTGTGATAGGCTGGTAGCCGGGCAGCAGCCCGTCAGGGGCGGTTGCCCGTGCTGCCTGACTATCACAAAT
>JAGBMA010000074.1 GCA_017635095.1 Ruminiclostridium sp.
CCACTTTATGCCGCTTTGTATGCGCGCGTCCTGCGCGCTTTTGGCGGCAATACCACGGCTTCCTGCCGTGACCGTCTACTGCGTCAAACCTCCTAACCGGGCGCCAGCCCGGCTTCGTCGGCTTTCCTTGTATCCGACGCAGCTATCTCATTTTCTCTTTTCAAAGCGGTTTTTAGAGGTACCCTTTAATCAGTATTGACACTTTTCATAGATTATACCGCTTGTTTTCCGCAAAGTCAAACAGGCGGCGCTGTTAAATATTGTATGTTTTGTACAAATCCGAAGGTTTTGCGCGCTGTACGGAGTTTACCCGGCGCATAGAAAACAATGCGGACAGCATATTATTATACTTGCAGTAAATATATTTTCGTCGTTACAGACAAATCAGCCGAGTATCGCGTCGATAAGCTCATACGGCTCCTCGCCCACGGGTATTACCGGGACCCCGAGGGTCTGCTCCACCTGATCGAGGGTAACGTCATCGAGGAAGATGTCCTCGTCCGCCTTGAGCATGGCTTTCGGGATCAGCACACGCTCACCGAGATCACCCGCGGAGGAAAGCTGGTCGATCAGGTCGTTTCCCGTGGTGAGCCCCGCGACTGTGACAGTCTCGCCGAAAAAGCGGTTTTTTATCGCCGTGACCCGGATATTGCAGCCGGTAAAACGGCCGCTGAGCCGTTCCGCAAGCTGAGACATGAGCGGGGCTGCGAGAACTCCGGTGGCTATAGTGAGACTTCGCGGAAGCTCGTCCGGCTCACGTTCGGCAAGCTCCTCCGCAAATCCGTCCCGCAGATATGACCACATTCCGACGCCGTTCTCATACTGGTCGAAGCTGCCGTAGTATTCGCTTGGCGGAAGCTCGCGGCCTGCTGTGATGAAAAGCTCGTCGGCGGGATAGACTACCCGCTCACCGCATTCCTCAAGCATTCTGCTGCCGAAGCTTTCGATGATATCCACAGCTTCGCCCGCCGACTTTGCGTCGTGAAGCTCTATATGGGGCAGTCCCTTACGGTATTTCGTGGCGCCGAAGGGCACCACAGCGATGCTCTGCACTGCAGGACAAAGGCTTGTGAGGTCGGAAAGGGTGCGGCGGAGATGCTCACCGTCGTTGTAGCCCCTGCAGAGGACGATCTGGCAGTTCATGGTGATACCGTTCTCCGCCATTTTCGTTATATACCGCAGGACATCGCCTGCAAAACGGTTGCAGAGCATCTTTTTACGCAGCTCGGGGTCGGTGGTATGCACGGAGACGTTGACGTTGAGCTTCATCTTGATTATGCGGTCGATATCCGCTTCGGTCATATTGGTGAGCGTGATGTAGCTGCCCTGGAGGAAGCTGAGTCTGCTGTCGTCGTCCTTGAAATACAGCGTCTCGCGCATACCGGGCGGGAGCTGGTCGATAAAGCAGAACACGCATTTATTGCGGCAGGAATGCTTCTCGTCCATGAGGTAGGTGCTGAAACCGAGACCGATGTCGTCGTAATCGTCACGCTTGCGGACTTTTACGGTACGGGTGGCGAGGTCGAGTTTCAGGACGCGCTCATAGCAGTAAAATCCGTAATCAAGCGCGTCGTTTATCTCGTGACCGTTTATCGCGGCAAGGGTCTCGCCTGCTTTCACGCCGGCTTTTGCCGCGGGGGAACCGGGCTCCACCGAAGTTATAAGGACTGCCATGAGCTCACCTCCTTCTGAAACGAACGGAAAGCGACCGTTCAGTCAAACGCGGTCACACCCGGAAAAAGCAAAACAGCGGAACCGTTGCGGAACCGCTGTTTGTTTTGCTTAAAGACTTGCGAGGATCAGTCAGCGCTGCGAGCGATGACTTCCTTACCCTTGTAATAACCACAGTTGCCGCAAACTCTATGTGCAAGCTTGAGCTCGCCGCAGTTGTCACAGCGTGAAAAAGCAGGTGCAGATAACTTCCATACCTGTGAACGTCTCTTGTCACGTCTTGCCTTTGAAACTTTTCTCTTCGGAACTGCCATTATTCGCACCTCCCTTGACACAAACGATATTTATGACTTAATGCACCCGTAAGCACATCAAAATCGGCACGATAATGATTATACCACAAATATCCTGATTTGTCAATAGCAATTAAAGATATTTTTTCAGAGTTTCGGGGAAATCGGCGAGTTCAGCGGAAATAGTGAATGTTACGGTAACATTTTCCGTGATGAGCGCGATCCTGTCGAGCATTTTTCCTACCTGTTCGAGGTCACGGCCTACTATTCTTAAAGTACCGTCTATGAAAATATGTGTGATATCGTAGTTGGAAGCGAGCATACCGGCGATAAAACCGTACATATCGTCATAGTCCTTTATTTTGTAGTCCTCGATATTGATCAGGCGGATCTTGTGGTAAATGTCAACGTTGAGGGAAGAACCGTACTGGATAGCCACTACATTGCCCTTGCTTTCCTTTTCAGCGGTATGGATCGCTTCGATGAGAAGCTTTGTTTTTCCTGCTCCTTTTTTACCTGCGATTAATTTTACCATAATGATTGTCCTCCGTTTTGTTTGTTGTATTATGGGCTTTCACCCGTTTAAGAGCCCTTTGGCTCAATTTAACCTTGCTTCGAGCTCGGACTTTCTGTCCTCATATCCGGGCTTGCCGAGGAGCGCGAACATATTCTTCTTGTAGCTCTCAACGCCGGGCTGGTCGAAGGGATTTACCCCGAGCATATATCCCGAGATCGCACAGGCTTTCTCGAAGAAATAGATCATGTAACCGAGCTCGAATTCGTTGAGTTCCGGAACTTCGAGCACGATGTTCGGCGTACCGCCCTCTGTGTGAGCAAGCACAGTACCCTCGAACGCTTTGCGGTTTACCACCGACATCTCCTGATCGGAGAGGAAGTTGAGTCCGTCGCCGTTCACGGGGTCTTTCTCAATGAAGAAGTCCTTCTGAGCCTTAGCGAACTGCACGACCGTCTCAAAGAGGATATTCGAGCCGTCCTGAATGAACTGGCCGAGGGAGTGAAGGTCGGTGGAGAATACGGCACTTGCGGGGAAAAGACCCTTGCCGTCCTTGCCTTCGCTCTCGCCGTAGAGCTGCTTGAACCACTCGTTCATCATAGCGAAAGAGGGCTCATAAGCGACCAGCATCTCCACTGCTCTGCCCTTGCGGTACAGTATATTTCTCAGTGCAGCGTACTTGTAGCAGTCGTTCTTTGTTATATCGGGGTCGCCGAAAGAATCCATAGCAGCCTTTGCGCCGTTCATGAGAGCGTCGATATCGCAGCCTGCAACAGCTATCGGGAGCAGACCCACCGCTGTGAGAACGGAGTATCTTCCGCCTATGTCATCGGCGATGACGAAAGTTTCGTAACCCTTGGCGTCGGAGAGTTCCTTGAGGGTGCCTCTCTTTGCGTCCGTGGTAGCGAAGATGCGCTCTTTTGCGCCCTCCTCGCCGTATTTCTTCTCAAGGAGCGATCTGAATACTCTGAATGCAAGAGCGGGTTCGGTTGTAGTACCGGACTTTGAGATCACGTTCACCGAGAAATCTCTGCCCTCAACGAGAGAGATCACTTCGTTGAGGTATGTAGGGCTTATGGTGTTGCCTATGAAGTATATTTCGGGGGTATCCTTCTTCAGCGAGTTGTAGAGGCTCGATCTGAGTGCCTCGATAGCTGCTCTTGCGCCGAGGTAGGAACCGCCGATACCGATAACGATGAGGACATCGCTGTTCTTCTTTATCTTCTCTGCGGCAGCCTTGATGCGGGAAAATTCCTCCTTATCGTAATCTGTGGGGAGGGATACCCAGCCGAGGAAGTCGCTTCCGGGGCCGTTCTTTGCCTTGAGTGTTTCGTGTGCTGCGGTCACGGCGGGCTGGATAGCCGCGTATTCGTGTTCCGAAACGAACGACGAAAGGTATTTGTCATTTACTTTGAGTGCCATTTTAATTATCTCCTTTTTGTTCCCGATGTTCAAAATAATATCTTATTTATCGGACACATCCTATGTACCAACTATTATACCTTAAATTTAGTTTTTTTGCAAGAGGTTTTGAATTATGTCAACATCTTTGTCGAAAACATAGAATTTAGCTCGTCCGCTTTGTGCAGTATGTCAAATTTTCGTAAAACTTCTTGACCTTTTTGCAGCCGGTGTGTTAATATCATTTCCGGTCTATTTTAACGGAGAATGATAAGATGTCGGTCAGAAACAGCTATAAACATACTGCGGCAGCCTGCTATATCGGGTATATCACACAGGCTGCGGTGAATATATTCCCGCCTCTGCTTTTTGTGCAGTTCGGAACGGAGTACGGCACAGACCTTGTGCGCATATCCCTCCTCATAAGCATCAACTTCGGGACTCAGCTCCTCGTTGACCTCATTTCGGCAAAACTCACCGACCGGGTGAGCGAAAGAACGCTTATCTGCGCGGCTCATGTGTTTGCGGCTCTGGGTCTTGCGGGCTACGGTGTGCTCCCGGAGCTCCTGCCCGACCCCTACGCCGGGCTTGTTGCCGCAAACGTTATCTGCGCGATCGGCGGCGGGCTGACGGAGGTGCTCATAAGCCCGATCATAGAAGCCTGCCCCACCGAAAACAAGAGCGCTTCAATGAGCCTGCTGCACTCGTTTTACTGCTGGGGAAGCGTGGGTGTGACTGCGCTCTCAACGCTGTTCTTCGTTCTCTTCGGTATCGGGAACTGGCATATCCTTGCCTGCGTCTGGGCTGTTATCCCTTTTTTCAACATCTTCTACTTTGCCCTCGTCCCCATAAGCAGACTCACGGAAAACGGCGAGGGAATGCGGGTGCGGGAACTGCTGAAAAACAGGACGTTCCTGCTGCTGGCGGTGCTGATGATATGCGCGGGAGCCTCCGAGCTCGCAATGAGCCAGTGGGCATCGGCGCTGGCGGAAACGGGTCTCGGGGTGACAAAGACTGTCGGAGACCTGCTCGGACCGTGTGCTTTCGCGGTATTAATGGGAACGGCGAGACTGTTTCACTCCAAGATCGCCGCAAAGACCGACCTCTCCCTGTACATCGGTGCCTGTGCCCTGCTGTGCATACTCAGCTACGCTGTCACCGTATTTTCGCCGATCCCCCCGCTCGGCATCATAGGCTGTGCGCTCTGCGGGTTCTCTGTGGGGGTCATGTGGCCGGGGACATTCAGCCGCGCTTCCGGGCTGCTGCCTAAGGGCGGAACGGCGATGTTCGCGCTGCTGGCGCTTGCGGGCGACCTCGGCTGTATGTCGGGACCTGCGCTTGCGGGGATAGTCTCGGACGCTTCCGGCGGCGACCTTCGCAAGGGACTTGCCACCGCGATGATATTCCCGGCGCTGATGATCGCGGGGTTACTGCTGCTCAGGAAAACGGGTCAGAAAAACGGAAAATGACCAAAACCTCCCGAAATGCATATAATGTGAAAAACGGGCGCAGAGCCCGACATCACAATGCAACACGGGAGGTACTTTTATGTGCGGAATAGCAGGCTGGACGGACTTTCGGGAAAGTCTTGAGGAATACGGGGACGTTATTGCGGAGATGAGCGGGTGCATCGCCCACCGCGGACCGGACGCGGCAGGCGATCACTGCGACCGGGGCTGCAGGCTCGCGCACCGGAGACTAAGCGTCATTGATCCCGAAAACGGCGCACAGCCTATGATATACGGAAAATACACGATCGTGTACAACGGTGAGCTGTACAACACAGCGGAACTGAGGACGAAGCTCAAAAACCTCGGGCACACCTTTGATACTTCGAGCGACACGGAGGTGCTGCTGAAATCCTTTGCGGAATGGGGAGAAAAGTGCCTTGAACGGCTCAACGGCATATACGCTTTTGCAGTCTGGGACAAGGAGGAACGCAAACTGTTCCTTGCGAGGGACCGGGCAGGTGTGAAACCGCTGTTCTTCCATTGTTACGGGCATGGACTGGTGTTCGCGTCGGAAATGAAGGCTCTGTTTAAGAACCCCCGCGTAAGACCCCAGCTCGATGAGGAAGGCGCGGCGGCGCTTATGCTGCTCGATCCTGCAAGAAAAGGCGGCTCCGGTGTGTTCAGGGGCATAGAAGAGCTGCTTCCGGGCGAATGCGCGGTATTTGATGAGGGGGGGCTGCACCGGCGGAGGTACTGGAAACTCGCTGCCGCCCCGCACACCGAGACGCTTGCCGAGACAGCCGATCATCTCGGATATCTCATACGCGACAGCATTGAGCGCCAGCTCGTAAGCGACGTGCCGCTTTGTACATTTTTGTCCGGAGGTCTTGATTCGAGCCTTATAAGCGCTGTTGCAGCCCGCAGGTTTGCAGATGACGGGAAGCGGCTCTCCACATACTCAATAGACTACAAGGACAACCGGAAGAACTTTGTGGCGTCGGCATTCCAGCCGGACGAGGACGCGCCGTGGATCGAGAAAATGAGCGGGTTTATCGGCTCGGAACACACGAATGTCATCATAGACTCGCCCGCTCTTGCGGAAGCGCTTGACCCGTCGATGACAGCCCGTGATCTTCCGGGCATGGCGGACGTTGACAGTTCGCTGTACCTTTTCTGCGGCGAGGTGAAGAAGCGTTTTACGGTTGCAGTCTCGGGCGAGTGCGCAGACGAAATTTTCGGAGGTTACCCCTGGTATCACAAACCTGAGCTGCTTTTCGCGGAGGGATTTCCGTGGGCGAGGTCCGCACGGAAGCGCGGCGATCTGCTGAGGCAGGATATTGCAAAACATATCACGCCGACGGAGTATGTGAAGGCTGCAGCGGAAGAAACGGTGAAGGATATGTCCGTGCTGGACTGTGACACAGCCGAAGAGCGGGCGCGCAGACGTATGTTCCTGCTTAACTTCTACTGGTTCATGCAGACGCTTCTGGACAGGAAAGACCGCTGCTCCATGGCGCACGGGCTTGAGGTGCGCGTGCCGTTCTGTGACCACAGGATAGCAGAGTATGCCTACAACATACCGTGGGAGATGAAATCCCTCGGCGGCAGGGAAAAAGGGCTCGTCCGCCGTATCTCGGAGAAATATCTGCCCCACGATGTGGCATGGCGCAAAAAATCGCCCTACCCAAAGACCCACAACCCGTCCTACGCAAAGCTCGTTTATGGCCGCTTCGTGCAGCTTATGAGCGAACGTGACTGCAGGCTCCCCGTGCTTCTCGACCGCGCAGCCATCGACGAGCTCATCTCCACCGAGGGCAAAAGCTTCTCCGAAAACTGGTACGGTCAGCTCATGACCACCCCACAGATGTTCGCTTACCTCATACAGCTTGAGATGTGGCTCCGTGTGTACGATCCGGAGATACTGTTCTGACGCGCGCGTGGGGCTCTGCCCCACACCCCGGCAGTCCGGCGCTCACGCGCGTCTTAACAGACGGTTTCGGGGCTTACGCCGCCCCGAACCCCGCGGCAGGGCAAGCCCTGCACCCGAAGCTGCCGCGTTTTACAAGACAGTTTATGCACAGAATATGAAAAACAGCAGACTCGTGGGTGACGGGTCTGCTGTTTTGAAGTCAGATATTTACTTTTTCGATCTTCCAGATCTCCTTCGCGTAATCGGAGATAGTTCTGTCAGAACTGAATTTGCCCGCCGACGCAAGGTTCATCCAGCACTTCTTCGCAAACGCGAACTTGTCGGTGTAATCCTTGTTGAGCTTCAGCTTAGTCTCAACATAGCTGGTAAGATCACCGAGAACATAGTAGTTGTCCGCTCTGTGCCAGTGCGCACCGTCCATGAGCGAGTAGTAAAGCTCGCGGAAATCTCCGCTTCCGCCGTCGCTTACAGTGCCGTCGATAAGGCTGCGTACAACTCTGCCGATCTTAGGATCCTTCTCAACAGTGTAGCGGGGATCGTAGATCTTCATGATGCTCTCAAGCTCCTCTACCGTCGCGCCGAAAATGTAGTTGTTCTCCTTGCCCGCTTCCTTGACTATCTCTACATTTGCACCGTCAAGCGTACCGAGCGTTACCGTACCGTTAAGCATCAGCTTCATGTTTCCGGTTCCGCTCGCCTCGGTGCCCGCCGTCGATATCTGTTCGGATACGTCGGCTGCAGTAACAAGCTTCTCTGCATAAGTAACACGGTAGTTCTGCACAAAGACGACTTTGAGCAGGTCACGGGTATCGGGATCCTCATTGACGATACGGCCGATCTCATTGATGTACTTGATGACAGCTTTCGCCCTGCGGTAACCCGGAGCCGACTTAGCACCGAAGATGAATGTTGTCGGATAGAAGTTCTTTATGGAGCCGTCCTTGATGCCGTAGTAGATATAGAGTATGCCGAAGGCGTTGAGGAGCTGGCGCTTATACTCGTGCAGTCTCTTGATCTGTATATCAAAGATGCTGTCGGGATTTATCTCGACCCCCTCATGCTCCTTGATATACTCGGCAAGCTGGACTTTCTTTGTGTGCTTGATATCCATGAAGCGCTGGAGCTCGTTCTTGTTGTCCGCGAACCATTTGAGTTTCTGCAGATCTTCAAGCTTTGTCATCCATTCGGTACCCTTGTTGAGCTCGTTGATAAGTGCAGACAGCTCCTTGTTGCAGAGCGCGAGCCAGCGGCGGGGAGTGATGCCGTTGGTCTTGTTCTGGAACTTCTTCGGATAGAGCTTGTACCATTCTTTAAGGGCATCGTTTTTCAGTATCTCGGTGTGTATCTCCGCGACACCGTTCACATAGCTTCCGCAGTAGATTGCCATTCTTGCCATGTGGATAAGGTCGCCTGCAACGATCTTGAGCGGGTCGATGTCGTTCTTGAACATACCCTTCTTGTAGAGCTCGCCCATGAACGCTTCGTTTATCTGGAGAATGATCTCGTAGATGCGCGGAACAACTTCCTTGATTATGTCAGCGCTCCACTTTTCAAGAGCCTCTGCCATGATCGTATGGTTGGTGTAATTGAAGGTCTTCTTCGCGATCTCAAGAGCCTCGAAGAAGTCAAATCCCTCTTCGTCAACAAGAATGCGGATAAGCTCGGGGATAGAGATGACAGGGTGTGTATCGTTGAGCTGGATAGTGATCTTCTCATAGAACTTCTTCATATCCCAGCCGTTTTTCTTGTACTTCTTCACTATGTCCTGCACAGACGCGGAGGAGAAGAAATACTCCTGCTTGAGGCGCAGTATCTTACCCTCGCGGGTATCGTCGTTGGGATAGAGGACACGGGAGATGTCCTCGGCCATACGCTGCTCGCGGCAGGCTTCATCGTACTTCTGGCGGTTGAACAGGTCAAAGTCGAATTCCTTCAGCGGCTCTGCCTGCCAGAGACGGAGCGTGCTGATATGATCCGTGCCGTATGCAACTATCGGCATATCGTAAGGAACTGCGTTCACGGTCTGGTCACCGTACTTTACGGTAACTGTGTCCGCATTGATGCGCTTGCTCCACGGGTCGCCGTATTTTGTCCAGTCGTCCGCTTCTTCACGCTGGAAACCGTCAACTATGGACTGTTTGAACAGACCGTACTTGTAGCGGATACCATATCCGTCAAGCGGAAGATCAAGGGTCGCGGCGCTGTCAAGGAAGCAGGCTGCAAGACGTCCGAGACCGCCGTTTCCGAGTGCGGCGTCCTCTATCTCTTCAAGGTCTGCGAGCTCAACGCCGACCTCTCTGAGTGCAGCTTCCACCTCTTCTTCGATACCGAGACAGAGCAGATTGTTATACACAGCGCGTCCTACGAGGAACTCCATGGAGAAATAGCAGGCACGGCGGGTGTTGAGGTGAGCCTGCTTTGACTTGCTCCAGTTCTCGTCGATAGCCTGCATCACAGCCTTGGAAACTGCGAAATGTATCTGCTGAGGAGCAGCTTCCGAAGCCTTTACCCCATATTCCTCGGCAAGGGTATTGCCGAAGCTTTTCATGAATTCATCTTTGTTGAACATCGTGAGTTTTCCTTTCAAAAATAATACTATGGATACTATTATACCATAATCTTTCCGGAATTGCAAGAAAAATATGCTACACCTCAAAACCGAGTCCGGTCAGCATCTCCCTGTCGGTCTGTATGTTATTGCCCGATGTGGTGAGCATATCGCCGGTAATGGCGGCGTTGACTCCGGAACGGAACGCACGCTCCCCCGAGTTCTCCATTATTATCCTGCCTGCGGCAAGACGTATGTAGGCTTCGGGAAGTATGAACCGGAATATCGCTGCCGTGCGCAGAATGTCCTCTTCGGTGAGCGGAGTCTCATTTTCAAGCGCGGTCCCTTTTATCGGGCGGAGCGCGTTTATCGGCACAGAACGTATGCCGAGTTCTGCAAGCGTCAGCGCCATATCCACCCTGTCCTCCCAGGTCTCACCCATACCGATTATACCGCCGGAACATACGTTCAGTCCGCATTTCTGCGCCCGCTTTATGCAGGCGATCTTGTCATCGAATGTGTGGGTGGTGCAGATGTTCGGGAAGTTGCGGCGGGAAGTCTCGATGTTGCAGTGATACGTCGTGACTCCGCTCTCGCGGAGCCGCACAAACTGTTCCTCCGTGAGAAGCCCGTGTGAGGCGCACAGCTTTATACTGCCGCATTCATCACGCATACGCCTGTAGGCGGAGACCGCTTTCTCAAAATCATCGCCGGAGAGCGTTCTGCCGGCTGTTACGATCGAGAAACGGTGAACGCCCCGCTCGGCATTGTGTCTGAACTCCGCGAGTATCGTTTCCTCATCGAGAAATCCGTACTCATCTATACCGGTGCGGTTATGAGCGGACTGTGCACAGAATCTGCAGTTTTCAGGACAGCGCCCGCTCTTTCCGTTTATGATGCTGCACAGGTCGGCACGGCTTCCGCAGAGTGCCGCTCTTATGCTGTCCGCAGCCCTGCACAGGCTTTCCGTGGCGGCTTTCGTAAGCACCGTAAGGTCATCATTCCTGCCAAGTCTTCTGCCGCCGATAATTTCAGCGGCAAGCTCTGATATGTCCATTTCCTCACCCTCAATAATGTATGGTATGTGCAAGAGCTTTTCTGATCGGTATAGCCATGTACTGCGCCGCAACTACGCTCAGCGCGTCCTTTACGACGAAAGGAAGCACCACGAGCACTATGCTCTTGAGCAGATCTATCTGCATAAGAAGCGCGTACTGAACGGCTCCGCAGAGATAGCATACCGCAAGACCGCCGAGGGAGACCGCTATTCGTGACCACAGACGCTCGGTGCGGATACCGCAGAAGAATGCCATTGCGATAAAGCCGAACAGGAATCCTCCCGTCGGACCGAGAAGCACCTGAAAGCCGCCTTTCATTCCCGCGAACACCGGCATACCGACTGCGCCGATAAGCACATAGACCGCTGTGGACACCGTTCCGGGGACAGCACCGCCGATAGCTGCGCAAAGAGCCACGCCAAAGGTATGCAGGGTTATCGGTACCTGAGTCGGAAGCGGCAGGGTGACCTGCGCAGACACGGCTATTATTGCCGCGAAAAGTGCGCACATAACGACCTGAAGTGTTCTTGACCTGCTGTTTTTGTTTGTTTCCATTCTTTTTCCTTCTTTCGGTTTATTTTGTCTTTAGGGTACCTCTAAAAACCGCTTTGAAAAGAGAAAATGAGATAGCTGCGTCGGATACAAGGAAAGCCGACGCAGCCGGGCTGGCGCCCGGTTAGGAGGTTTGACGCAGTAGACGGCGTGGATAGCTCTTTTTCTCTCAAATTGGGTTTTTAGAGGTTCCCTTTATATTTACCTCTCCCGATGAGAGATAGTTCACATTTCCGTCCTCGCCGCGGACTATAAGAAGCGCGTTGTCATCTATGCCCTCGACGCGCGCGGTGTACAGCTTCCCGCCCCGTTCATACTCTATGGTCTTTCCCGTAAGCACGGAGCGCCGGCGGTATTCGTCCATGTAGAGCCTTGAGGGAAAGCTGTCGTAATAGCCGAAAAACCGCTCAAGTATCTTTGCAGCTATACACGGCCGCAGAGAAATATCCGCTCCCACGGCGCCCGCCTTGTTCTTTATGTCCTCCGGGAAGCCCCTGTCGGTAACGTTCACGCCGATGCCGAGAACGGCGTATTTTACACTGCCGTCGGCGGAAAGGGACGACTCGGTAAGTATGCCGCAGACCTTTCGCCCGGCGATATAGATGTCGTTCACCCACTTTATGCCCGCGTCCGTTCCGCAGACCTCGTCGAGTGCGCAGGCGACCGCGGCTCCGGCAGCGGTGGTTATTGCAAGCGCGTCTCCCGAACCGGTCTTCGGTCTGAGCAGTACGCTCATGTAAATTCCCGCGTCCTTAGGCGAGTAGAAGCTTCTTCCGAGCCTGCCCTTCCCCGCAGTCTGTTCGCCGGCGATGATGACTTCGCCTTCCGGGGCTCCGCCGGCCGCAAGGACCTTGATATCGTCGTTAGTTGAGCCGGTAACATCAACGGCGGTTATATACAGCCGCCCGGAAAGAGCCGGATCAAGGAAGCTGTAAACGCCGTCGGCGCTGAATATGCTCATTTTCTTTTCTTATCCTCTCTTTTTCTTGCCTTGTATGCCTGCATGAACGCGGTATATACATCGGAATTGTCGGCGCTTTCATCTGCGCTCGCTCCGTATATCGCAGCCTCGTAACACTGCACGAAACCGCCGATATCGAGCCCGAACAGCTCCCTTACTTTTTCCGCGGTATCAGTAGGTGTGAGCCTGTTTTCCGGGCTCTTTATATACGAATTGAGCGCCGCGTTTATCCTGCGGTAGATCATGCTGTACTGCGGTGTTCCGCGGGCAGACTTCATGCGGCGCACGAATCCGCGTTCCTCAAACACGGGGCGGAGCATAACGATGAGCACGCCGATGAGGAACATCACCGCCGCAGCCACTCCGACATACACAAATGTCATATCGAAGTAACCGTCGTCCTTCGTGCTGCTTGTCGGGTCAAAGGTCGTCCAGCCGTAGCCGTCTATCCAGACCTGAACGAAAGCGTGTGAGTCTCCGGCAGTCACATACCAGTACCCACCCTCTGCGTCGTATTTCTGCACAAGGAAGCCCTCGCAGTAGCGGGCGGTCATTCCCAGCTCGCGGCACATCAGCGTCATTGCCGTAGCGTACGCGGCGCAGGCTCCGCGCTTCGTATTGAAGATGAAATTGTCCGGTGCCGCATTGGCGGTGGTGAAATCATTGTCGTAGATGTACTCGCCGCTCCTGAAATAGTCAACTATCGCGGAAGCCTTGTCACCGATGAAGTCATAGGGCGCAGTGATGCTTTCCGCAAGCTCACGCACCTTCGCGCGGGCGGAGGGAGACGAGAAGCACTTGTCCATGACAATATCGGACATGGTAAGGCTGTCATATTTCATGGCCTGCTCCTTCATACGCAGGTACGAAGCCGCGTCCTTATAAACGGGATCCGTGCTCTCTGCAAGCTCCTGAGCACACTCGTCCGTGAACAATTCCGAGAAGTCCTTGTCCGGCACGAAATCCGCCCACTCCATACTGTAGGACTGAACGGTATCGGTCGCTTTGCTGCTGAGAAAATACTCATCGAGCTCGGTGCGGTAGATATACTGGTCGCTGCGGAAAAGCTCAAGATCCGTAAGGTCGTCGGGGGTATAGACCGCTTTGACGATGCCCTCTTCGTACTGCATACGGCTCGTTTTCAGGCTTATGCTTTCCGTGTCGAAGCCCAGCGCATCATACAGCAGCGACGGATCCTCGAACCGTATGAACGTGCGCCAGTTGCTGTTTCCGTTGTTGGAATCGCCGTAATATCCCCATGTGTTTTCCGTGCGGTCGTACATATTGAAGCACTGGCGCTTTATGTACACGGGGTTGTCGCCGTAAAAACGGAACAGAATGCTGTCATCGTCCTTGGAGGTGGAGGAGGAAGAGCTGTCCGTAAAGTCGTTGTAATCCGCTTTTCCCGCAGCCCCTATGCTGACGCCGGTGATGAATTCATCGAAATCCTCTCTGAACGGCGCGGATCTCAGCTTCGGGAAAAACGAAGCGATCACCGTTACTGCAAGAACGAAAGCGAGGGTGGTCATCATAACGCTCTTTCCGCGGCCGGAGATAAGGGCTTCCGAACCGGAATTGTCCGTCATTATGAAGAAAAACAGCGTCATTATGATTATCGGGAAGATAACGGGTATCGAGGTGAAGGTCTTTGCAAACAGACAGAACGGGCACAGACATATCAGAAACACGAATACTCCGCGGTATCTTACTTTCGTGAAGTAGTAGAGGCAGGAAACGAGCACGAACCCGAGTATTGATATGAGGGTGAAGGTGTTGCCGAAATGCACCTGGGTGTAGCGCGACGGCTCCATGAACCAGATGCTCAGATCGTTCATGCTGCGCATATCCGCGAGCCTGAACCCGACAGCCTGGACCGCAACGAACGCGGCTATTACCACCACCGTGGTGAGCCACGTCTTCCCTACGGCGCGGAGTTTTTCATACATAGCGAAAAGCAGCGCCGAGTATATCGCGGATATTGCCGCGAAAAGAAAGACCGCGGCAGCGTTCCCGCACGCGTAGATATACGCGGTGGAGCTCACCACAGCCGCGCTCAGCAGCATCGGTGCTATATTTTCCGCGCGGAACAGCCCCGCTTTTCTTAACTTTTCCATTCCACCGTCACCTTACAAAACGTATATCTTCTTCGTCCCGTGCTATCGTCCATATATTCTCCGCTCCCCCGGTCACAGCCGGTGAAGCGGCGCTCCTGTTTTCATAACCGGAAACGATGCCGGAGATGAAGCTGTCGCATCTGGCGGTGAATATGACCGAATGTCCGTCGGCAAGCTTCGGGAGCCGGTTCACCTCGTCCTCCGAAAATGTCAGATCGGTGAGCCTGTATCTTATGTCGGAAACGTCCGACGGAGTTACCACGGGTATGGTTTCCCAGTCGCGGTCAAACCTTATCATGAGCTTTGAGGGTATCTCGGTCTTTGCGAACTGCATCATAAGCGCAAGCATGGCTTCCACGGTGAGCTGTTCCTCCCGGTGCATGGCACTGACATCGCTGTTCTTTGAGCCGGCTTTATCGAGCACAAACACCTGCTCCGCCCCGGAAGCGCCCTCAAGCCGCCTCACGAAGAACTCGCCGCGCTTTGCGGAGAGCTTCCAGTTGATGAGCTTCAGACTGTCGCCGGGCTCATATTTGCGGTGCTCATATCCCGGGGTACCGTTCATTGCAAAAAGGGACTGGGTGGTTTCCTCGCTCTCGTCGAATGCCGCAGCATCGGTCAGGCTTCTTGCAAGCCCCTCACGGCTGTTTACCTCGGGTATATCGGGATAGACCTTGATCTCCGCTATCGCCTTGGGTATATCGACGCGGAGCGTGCACAGACCGAGAAAATCCGTCACGGATATACTGCTCACACCGACTCTGCCTTTGCCGAAAAACTCAGCCCGGTGGTCGGCGCTGAATTCCGTCGTGCTCCTGCCGAAGACAGATGTGCGGATACGAAGCGGCGAATCTGTGGTGAAATGATAGCTCGAAAAAAGCTCCGCAGTCACGAAAGAAGTGGGCAGAAAGCCCTCATTCGAGAACACGAGACTTACCGTTACCGTATCTCCCCGGTTGAGGATATCACCGCTTATCTCTATGTGCACTTTCAGTTTTTTTGCAGTATAAACACACAGCAGCACCGAAAGAAGTGCCGCGGCGGCAAGGGCGGTTATGAGATAGCTTCCGCCGGAGGCTTCAAGGTACAGAGTGTACAGCACCGCAAGCCCTATCAGAAGCAGGTAGGAAATGACAGCTTTTATATTTATCATGATCTATTCCGCAGGAACGGGAGTGCTCCCGAGTATATGACGCATAGCCGAGATCTGATCTCCGAATGAGGATTTTCCTTTCGGAGAAAGCATGAGTCTGTGTGCAAGAACATCGCAGGCTATATCGCGCACATCTTCCGGGACTGCATAATCGCGTCCGTTTATGAGGGCGTATGATTTTGCTGCGGTACAGAGCGCTATGCTTCCTCGCGGACTTGCTCCGAGGAGAGTGAATTCGCTCTCACGGGTGGCGTTCACGATATCCACTATGTAGCGCTTTACTCCGTCGGTAACGCGCACCGCCGAAGCCCGTACCCGCAGGTCATTTATATCATCGAGGGTCATAACGGGGTCGAGCTTTGCCGCCTTGCCGAAACCGCCGCCGAGGAGCTGCATCTCCTCGGTCTTTTCGGGATAACCGATAGAGAGCTTCATCATGAATCTGTCCATCTGCGCTTCCGGAAGGTGGTATGTTCCGTATGTCTCCACCGGGTTCTGGGTCGCAAGAGCCATGAACGGCACCGGCAGCTTATAGGTTGCACCGTCGGCGCTTATCTGCAGTTCCTCCATGATCTCAAGGAGAGCGGACTGAGCTTTCGGAGAAGCACGGTTTATCTCGTCCGCAAGGAGAAAGTTGCACATAGCGGCGCCGGGGCGGAACTCGCTTTCACCGGTCTTGGGATTTATCATGGTGAAGCCGGTTATATCCGACGGCATGAGGTCGGGGGTGAACTGGATACGGCTGCAAGTACCGCTCACACTTTCGGAGAGGGCTGTGACAAGACGGGTCTTTCCCACGCCGGGCACATCTTCTATGAGCACATGACCGCCCGAAAGCAGCGCGGCTATAAGCTTCAGTATGACACTGCGCTTACCGATTATTGAGCGCTCGATATTTGCGGTAAGCCTTTCTATCTTCTCATTCATACTTTTTGTTCTCCTTCACTTTTTTCCTTTTCGTAGAAGTACTTTATTATATCACGGCGGGTGACTATGCCGATGAACTTGCCGCGGTCGTCGGTAACAGGGACAAAGTTCTGCTCCATTATCAGCAGGAGCAGCTCATTCATGTCCGCGCTCACGGTAACGGCTCTGTCCCGCTTGGTGCGTATTATATCCGATACACTCAGCTTTTCAAGCGCTTTTACGGACTGTTCTTCACACAGCGACCAGAGGAAATCGCCCTCGCTTACTGTACCGATATACTCGCCGTTCCCGTTTATGACGGGTATAGCTGTATATCCGTGGGCTTTCATTTTTTCGAGTCCCTGACGGACTGTGGCTTCAGAACTTATGTATATTATCTCGTCTTTTGGGTGAAGCAGGAAGAGCAGGTTCATTGCACGACCTCCATATACTTTCATACTGTCTGCGTTCAATCAGTTCATTATAACATATTCCCACAAAATAATCAACCTTTTTGCAAACAAAACCCACACCCCGTGTCCGGCGCTCACGCGCTTTACTCTCCCGAGTGGGGCCGGCCTACGCGGCTGGATCGCGGCAGGGCTTGCCCTGCC
>JAGBMA010000075.1 GCA_017635095.1 Ruminiclostridium sp.
CGGTCTCGGCATGGCGAAGGCCTACGACCCCGCAACGGGCGTAACGATGCCGGTATTCGGCAATTACTACTATTATCTGTTTATACTGTATTTTTTCCTTACGAACGGTCATCTGACGTATCTGAAGCTGTTCGAGCTTTCATTCGACACTATACCGATCGGCTACGCCATGACGGATAACACCATAAACCTCGCGTATATAATAGTGATGTATATGGGAACGGTCATGGAGCTCGCGCTTAAATTCGCGATGCCGATACTGGCGGTCGAGCTCATCGTCGAATTCTGCATGGGCGTTATAATGAAAGCGGTGCCGACGATACAGATATTCGTTCTGAATGTTCACATAAAGCTTATAATGGGATTTGTGGTGCTGCTTGCAGCCGCAAGACCCATGTCGGAGTTTGTTGAGAAACTCTTCGGGATACTGTGGGAAAACCTTTATACCGCAGCCGAACATTTTATCTGATCGGCAGGTGAGTAAAGTATGCCGGGTGAAGAAAAAACCGAAAAAGCCACGCCGAAAAAACGACGTGACGCAAGAGAAAAGGAAGGCAAAGTCCTCCAGAGCAAGGAGATAGTCACGGCAGTCTCGGTACTCGGGACGTTCGCGGCGCTCGCGGCTCTGAGTTCATATATATTCATATCGCTTACCAGAGTGGTCACGGACGGCGTGAGCGCGGTGGGTCAGGAATTCAATAACGAGATAAGCTCGTATCAGGCGGTGTTCCTCAAGGTCGTCACGGACTGTGTGATGATAGTCATGCCGCTTTGCGTGATAGTGGCGTTCATTGTCATAATATCGGTCATGGCGCAGACACGCGGGCTTTTCACGATGAAGCCGCTTAAACCGAAGTTCTCAAAGCTCAACCCGCTGAACGGCATAAAGAATATGTTCTCGGCACAGGCTGTGGTAGGCATCTTAAAAGGCATGATCGAACTTGCGGCGATAATCGCCGTGGTCTATGGTCAGGTAGAGAGCAGGATCACCGAGATAGTGAGTCTTGTGGATACCGAGCCGATATATGCGGTAACTTATATCGCAAACACGATCTTCAACATAATCATGATACTCTGTGTCATATTCGTATTTGTGGCTGCGGGAGATTATCTCTTCCAGTGGTGGCAGTTTGAGAAGAACCTCAAGATGTCGAAACAGGAAGTAAAGGACGAGTACAAGCAGATCGAAGGTGACCCCCAGATAAAGAGCAAGATAAAGCAGAAACAGCGTGAAATGGCTCAGTCCCGTATGATGGAGCAGGTCCCCTCCGCAGACGTGGTGGTAAGAAACCCTACCCACTATGCGGTGGCGCTCAAGTACAACATCGACGAGGCGGATTCCGAATCTGCGCCGAGAGTGGTCGCAAAAGGACAGGACGCGCTTGCACTTCGCATCATAAAGATCGCCGAAGAGCATAACGTCTATATCACCGAAAACCGCGCTCTTGCAAGAGAGCTTTACGAAACGGTCGATCTCGGGCGTGAGATACCCACCAAGCTCTTTAATGCGGTAGCGGTCATACTCACCGAAATGTACACTGCAAAGGGTATCATATCCAACGTCACCGAAGCAGCAGGCAGAAGGCACCGTTACGGCGGCAGAGGATAAAATGCATCGCGAGGATTTTCAAAGGAGGTCCGGAAAGATAAATGATCAAAAGAATGCTCAGCAATGTCTTTGCTGTGTTCGTAATTTTTATCATTCTGGCTCTCATAATACCGCTCAACGGTATAATGGGAGGTGCCCTGCTTGATTTTCTTCTGCTGGTGAATATAGGACTTTCACTTGTAATTCTTCTTCTTACGATGTATATAAAGGAAGCGCTCGAATTCTCGATCTTCCCGACCATACTTCTTATAACCACCGTTTTCAGGCTCGCGCTCAACGTCTCCACGACCCGAGGCATTCTCAGCACAGGTCAGGCAGGCTCGGTCATTCAGACTTTCGGCGAGTTCGTAATGGGCGGTGACCCCGTAGTAGGATTTATCATCTTTATTATCATATTCCTTGCGAACTTCCTTGTTATCACAAAGGGTTCCGAGCGTGTATCCGAAGTTGCGGCGAGATTTACCCTCGACGCTATGCCGGGTAAACAGATGTCCATAGACGCCGACCTCAATACCGGCGCCATAACCGATGAGGAAGCAAAACTGCGCCGTGCAAAAGTCCAGCGTGAAGCAGACTTCTTCGGTTCCATGGACGGTGCCACGAAGTTCGTAAAGGGCGACGCGATAATGTCCATAATCACATCGCTCATAAACCTTATCGGCGGTGCGGTAATAGGCATCGTCGGCGGCGCGGACATAGACACGGTCATGAGCACATACTCCCTCGCCACAGTCGGCGACGGTCTCTGCTCCCAGATCCCTTCGCTCCTCATATCCGTTGCGACAGGTATGGTAGTTACCCGTACCGCGAGTGAGGGAAGCTTCAACGAGGACGTAAAGACCTCCTTCACCCAGAATCCCATCGTTTTCATCATCACCGGTATCGTTATGATCGTGCTGATGCTCGTTCCGGGATTTCCGAAGCCGATACTCGCTATCCTCGGTGCAGGGCTCATATACGGCGGCGTTTTCCTGCAGCGCAGAAAAGCTGCAGCAGTGGAAGAAGCTGCTACGGCGGAAGCTGCAAAACAGCTTGAGGAAGCCCGGACCCAGAAACCGACCACGGATACCGATTACTACAGAGATATAGACAACGTTTTCAAGCTCCTGAGCGTAGAACAGGTGGAAATGGAGTTCGGCTACAGCCTGCTGCATCTTGTCGATGAGCGGAGCGGCGGAAACTTCATAGAGCGTGTCGTTTTATTCAGAAAGCAGTTCGCAATGGATATGGGCATGGTTATCCCCTCCGTGCGGATGCGCGATAATCCCGATATAAACCCGAACCAGTACATAATCAAGATCAAGGGCGAGGAAGTTGCACGCGGCGAGATACTTGTGGATCACTACCTTGCTCTGGACAACGGCGACGTGTCCATGCCGGTGGACGGTATCGACACCATAGAGCCCGCGTTCGGTATCCCCGCAAGGTGGATAAGCGAAGACAAGAAGGTAGCCGCCGATGTTGCAGGCTACACCCTCATAGATCCGGTATCGGTAATGATAACTCATCTTTCCGAGGTCATAAAGGCTCACTGCTCCGAGATACTCACGAGACAGGACGTCAAGACCATGGTGGAGAACATCAAGAAGACCGACGCCACTATTGTCGAGGATCTTGTGCCGAACGTTATCTCCTACGGTTATCTGCAGAAAGTGCTCTCCATGCTGCTGCGTGAGGGCGTGCCGATAAGGGATATGGAGACTATCCTTGAGACTCTGAGCGATCATGTGAGCAACATGAAGGATATCGACATCACCGTCGAGTATATCCGCCAGGCGCTAAAGCGTACCATAACCCGCCGTTTTGCGGAGGCGAACTCGCTCCGCGTCATAACAATAGATCCGAGGATCGAGGATATGATCGTTGCGAGCGTGAAGAAATCGGATCAGGGAAGCTACCTCTCCATGGATCCGGATACTATCCAGCGCATCGTCGGCAAGACCACGGACGAGGTCAACAAGATCAAGGACGTTATACCGAATGTAATAATCCTTACCTCACCCATAGTAAGAGTTTACTTCAAAAAGCTTATAGATCAGTTCCTTCAGAATATTACCGTGCTTTCGTACAGTGAGATAGACAGTACGACCCAGATCCAGTCCGTCGGAAGTATTTCGCTCTGACGGCGCGGAGAGCACGCTTACGCATGATGCACCGAACGCACGGAAGCACTAAAGGGCTTGTGCCGGGAGCGGTCACGACCGTTCCCGCATCTGAAACTGCCCTGCGAAAGGAGGCGGGCTTCTGATGGCTGAATACGACGCGGCTGCGGCAATACGCGAGTACCGCGAGACCCATGATATAAACCTCAGGAACGACATAGTCATGCGCTATCTTGAGCTCGTCCGTCTCATAGCGCTTTCACTGAGGAATGTTTACATAAAATACGCCAGCACGGACGACATAATCAACGAGGGCGTCATCGCGCTCATATCCGCGATAGATTCCTTCGACCTCGACAGAGGCGTTAAGTTTGAAACATACGCGAATATAAAGGTAAAAGGAGCAATAGTCGATTTCGTCAGGAAGCAGGACTGGATCCCGCGGAACCTGAGAAATTTCGGGAGAGAGCTCGATATCGCATACAACGAGCTTTTCACTAAGCTCGGCAGACACCCCAAAAACGCTGAACTTGCGGAACATCTCGGACTCTCCCGTGAGAAGCTCGAAAAGCAGATGGCGGAGTCCGCCGGTGCAGTTACCCTTTCTTTCGAGGAGCTCCTTTACGAGGATAACTTCGATGTCATCGAGAGCGGCGAACTTGCAGACAAGGCACTTTACGAAAAAGAACTCAGAGAGATGATCGCAAAGGCGATAGAGGAGCTCAGCCCGAAAGCAAGGCAGGTCGTGACGCTCTACTACTACGAAAAGCTTAAATTCAACGAGATCGCGCGTGTACTCGGCATCACCGAATCCCGCGTGTGCCAGATACATTCCAAAGCCATACTTTACCTGAAGCACGCACTTTCGGAATACATGGAGAGATAACGGAAAGGACGGCCAGTATGCTCAGAGGTTTTTATAACGCCGCACAGGGCATGATAGTGAAACAGCGTCAGCTCGATGCTATCGGCAATAATATAGCGAATATCAATACTTCCGGATACCGCAAGGACGAGATCGTCACAAGCACGTTCCTCGATGAGCTCATTCTCGTGAACCAGCGCAAGGAGACCTCCGGTCACCTGCTCCAGACCTATGCGGATATCTCGAAGACCAATCTTGAACAGAGCAACTTCACATATACAGACAGCAATTTCGATGCTGCAATATACGGAAACGTGTATTTCAATATCCGCACCAACAACGGTAACGTCTATCAGACCCGCAACGGTCAGTGGGAGCTCGATGGCGACGGATACCTCATTCTCGGCAAGGCAGGCCGCGTCCAGGGTCAGAACGGCGATATCCGCCTTAACACCCATGATTTCGAGATCCGTAACGACGGTACGATCTATGTGAACGGCGAGGAGTTCGACCGACTCCTGCTCACATACATACCCCCGGACGCCGACGTGGATAAGATCGGAAACAACCTCATGCTCTACAACGGAGACGGAGCGATCCCCGAGGGTGAGTTCTACGATGTGATACAGGGAGCATGGGAGCACTCGAACGTTGACGGCAACAAGGAAGTCACTCAGATGATGGAAGCCCACAGACTATATCAGGCTAACAGCCAGATACTCAAGCAGCTTGACCAGATCAACAGCAAGGCCGCGCAGATAGCGGAAGTAAGCTGAGCGCTGACGGGATAAGGAGATCAATATGAACATATCGTTTTATACAGGCGCTTCGGGTATGATCGCCCAGCAGGAGGGAATGAACATCTATTCCCATAATATAGCCAATGTCAATACCGTCGGATACAAGTCCCTTCGCCCGAGCTTCGCGGACTGCATCTACGAGGTTTACCGCAGAACAGAGCCCGAGTGGCAGACCGGCCACGGTCAGTATGTCATGAAGACCGATTTCATGTGGGAGGAGGGAAGCTTCTTCCTTACCGAACAGGGACTCGATTTTGCAATACCCGGAGAGAGCTTCTTCATGGTGCGTGATGAGCGGGGTGACACATATCTTACCCGCGACGGCGCATTCCAGATGACCCATATAGACGACCACTGGGAGCTTGTGAACGGCAGAGGCGAGTTCGTTCTCGACAACGACGGTAACCATATCACCGTCCCCTTCGCTTCCAACGGCGGTTCCCTCTCAAAGGAGGACGAGACCGGAAACGGAACTATCCCCGATGCGGCGGGAAGAGAGGACATAAACACGGTCCGTGACGAAAATGCGACCAACATAGTCGATTATGAAGCCCTTACGGATATGATCGGACTTTTCGACGTGCCGAACAACTGGGGACTTGACCAGAGCGAGGACAATCATTTTGCAGTTACCCCCCGCTCGGGCGATCCGGTTGCTGTCGCGGACGAGAACAGACAGATCATACGCAACGCTCTTGAGATGTCAACGGTGGATCTTGCTTCCGAAATGGTACATCTCATAGAGACCCAGCGTTCATATCAGCTCAACGCGAGAGTTGTCACCACATCAGACGAGCTTATGAATATTGCAAATACGCTTAGATAACGAAAAATAATTCTGAAAGGAAACTAACGATAAATGAGTATTGGAAAGTATGAAGATCTCAACGCTATGCAGATAGATGTTCTTCGCGAAGTCGGGAACATAGGCTCCGGAAATGCAACTACCGCACTTTCCTCAATGGTCGGCAAGATGATAGATATCGAGGTACCGAACGTAGAGGTGCTCGGCTTCAACGAAGCCATAGACGCGGTCGGCGGTCCCGAAAAGGTCATCGCGGGCATTCTCATAAGAATAAACGGCGATGTTGACGGCATGATAATGTTCCTCTTTGAGCAGAACCTTATCTCGCTTATCGTCCGGACGTTCTTCGGTACAGAGCCCCAGGATATTTTCTCCCTCAACGAGGCGGAGCTTTCCGCACTCAACGAAATGGGCAACATCATGGCGGGTTCCTATGTGAACGCGATCTCTCAGCTTGCGGGAATGACGATAGATGTTGAGCCGCCTATGATGACTATAGATATGCTCGGTGCAATTATGAGCGTACCTGCGATAGAAATGGGTGAAATGGGCGACAAGCTTCTTTTCATAGACAACAACATGGTCATAGATAGCACGAGCATTCAGTCAAAGATGCTGCTTTTACCGACAATTGACTCACTCGATCATCTGCTCGGAAAGCTGGGTGTTGCATAATGGGGCAGAAATTAATCATAGGCATATCCGACTGGAAGATCGGCAAGGGCGATGATGTTCTCGTCACATACGCGCTCGGCTCATGTATCGGTACCTGTATCTACGACAGGACCACAGGCATAGCCGGTCTTTCCCACATAATGCTTCCGGACAGCACCGCCATAATCGACGGTCATACGACCCGAATGAAGTTCGCAGATACCGCGCTTCCGGATATGGTTGACAGAATGAGGGCAATGGGAGCCAACGTTCCCGCGCTCAAGGCGAAGATAGCGGGCGGCGCGGTAATGTTCCAGACCGCAAATTCGCGCTTCAACATAGGAGAGCGCAACATAGAAGCTGTGAAAGCGGCACTCGCCAAGCTCAGGATCCCGATACTTGCGGAGGACGTAGGTCTTAACTACGGACGTACCATGACATTCTGGGCGGAGAACGGGGCAGTCGAGATAAGTTCGACCGTAATGGGCAAGAAAATGCTCTGATCCTGTCGGAGGAACGTCAATGGAAGAAGATCTGAAAAAGCTTGACGACCTGTTTGACAGCATTATCGAAGAGATAATCCACCCCGAAAAAGCCGGAAGTTTCATAAATCCGTTCATGGAGAAAAAAACCAATAAGATCGCCGAGCTCTCCGAAGCCGTGACGGTAATAATGGTCAGGATCTCGGACGACAGTATGGCAGCCTATGCCACGGTAATTTCCAAGAATGAGCAGCACAAGCCTTTCACCACAGACGATATACTTCGTGTTGCATCGACAAACGGCGTTTTCTATGGTATCGACGAGGCTGCAGTAAAGGAAATGGCAGACAGCCAGCTCATAAACACCGAGGTGAAGATCGCTTCGGGTATGGAGCCGGTGAACGGAACGGACGGGCGGCTCGTGCTCAAGCTTGACGTTGGCGAGGGCAGGGACGTGCAGAATGTAAAGGAAGGCACGGAGATCTGTCATGTGGTGAGCCCTCATCCCGGTCGTGACGGCAAGGACGTCCGCGGGAGAATGCTTACTCCAAAACAGGGCAAACCTGCGGAGATACTCGTCGGAGACGGGCTTGTGAAGCGCGGCAACAGATACTTCGCCGAGTACGGCGGGACTCTTGTGTGCCGGGACGGGATCTACAGTATCGTAGATGAAATGGTGCTCGATAAGAATATAGACCAGTCGTCCGGTATAATCGGCTACGGCGGCACTATAATCATAAACGGGAATGTTTCCGGAAAGGCAGTGATCCGCGCCGGCAGAAGCGTCATCGTCCACGGCGCTGTCACAAGCTCGGTCATCGAAGCAGTAAAGGATATATCCATAGACGGCAGAGTTACCGATGCGTCCATCTCGGCAACAGACGGGAGCATCACGGGTACCGAGTTCACGGAAAGCACTATAGTTGCAGGAAGCGGACTAAGCGCATCTGTTATAAACAACTGCACCGTAAAGTGCGTGACCGGGATCGAATGTACGAGCGGCTACGGGCGCATCGCCGGCGGCGATATTTACTGTGCAGGCGATGTGAACTGCCTTACCGTAGGTTCGAGAGAGCATACCGAAACGCATATAACCCTCGGAGAGAGCGTAGAGTTCACAAATGAGATCAGAGCTCTTGAAATACAGGCACAGAAGCTTGACAATGAGGTCGCGAAGATCACAGACCAGGTGAACAAGATCCGCGAAAAGGAGAAGGCGGGTACCGCCACCCTTGAGGAAGAAAGTTTCCTCGATGCGGCTATGCGTATCCGTTCACAGAAACTTTCCGAGAAGAACCCCCTCAGCGAGCGTATAAAAAAGCTTTCGTCAATAATCTCATCTTCCCAGAAAGCCACGCTCAGGGCAAAGACCATGATCTACGGCGGCGCATTCCTGAAAGTCTGCGGTTTCTCCCAGATCATAAATTCGGACAGACCGCGTGCCACGGTGTATTCCAACGGCACCAATGTTATAGTGAAATAAGCTGATATGTTACAATATCTCCTGCATTATGCGGGGGATATTTGTGTTTATTGCACAATTAAGTTTTACGGTTGGGCAGACGATATTATATGAAAGGAAGGTGAGCGGGTATGCTTAATATAAACGGATTCGGAAAGAGCGGATTTGCGGCTCCCGTCGGCGGTCACGGCAAAGACAGCGCAAAAGGCGTCGGCAAAAAGCCCGAAGAAAAGAAGAAAAACACCGACAGAGCCGAGTTTTCGTCCTTTATGGGCGGGGATAAGGGAGTAGGTGCTGCCGGCGGCATAGAGGTCGGAGCAGTTTCCGATAAGCTAAGCGGACTCAGCAGCAAGGCGCAGGCTTACCTCGAAAAGCTGAAAAAGAAATACGGCAGCATGGACTTCATCATTCAGGATTACTCTACGGACGAAGAAGCCGATAAGCTGCTCGAAAAGGGAAAAGGCGAGTATAATGTGCTCATTACCCCCGACCTGCTTGAGAAAATGGCGGACGATGAAGATACAGCCGCGGAATACGAGGCTATGATAGATAAGAGCGTCGAGGCAATAGACGGCGTAAAGACCGGTCTCGGCGAGGACGCCGATATGGTGAGCAGGTACGGCGTTACATTCGACGGAAACGGGAATATGTCCATTCGCGCACTTCTTGCGGGTGACCTTACCGGTTCCGACGGAAGCAGCACCGTTAAGGCTTCTACGGTCGAGGATATGCTGAAGCAGCTCAACGAGGCAAAGGAAGCCCAGGCGGAGAAGCTTGCGAAAATGCGCGAGGAGCGGGCAAAGGAAGCCGCGGAGAAAGAGGAAGAAGACGAGAACGAGGCGGACAAAGAATATATCGACAGTGATGTAAAGGTGATCCGGAATGACCGCGGAAGGGAAGCGTCCCTGAGAATGAACGCGGTGCTCAGCAAAGAGCAGAGCTCGGAGCTCGAAGCCCTGCTGGAAGACCTTGACGGCAAGCCGGAAGTCAACGGCGCGGAAGACCGCGGCAGACATCATTCCCATTTTTCCGCAAAAGCGTGAGCCCATAATTCCAATGTGGTTTGGATCATATATATTTTTGGTAAAAGAGCGTGAAAGACTGCGGTCGGACACGCTCTTTTACTTTTTGCCGCAAAAGTATTGTAAATAGAGCGGAAAAGTGGTATAATATCAGTTAACAGATGATTTTGCGTATAGATGATGTGTGGAACGGAGCAGATACCCGATGAATAAATGGAAAGTAAACGAGCCGGACAGGCAGATAACCGATAAGCTTGCAAAAGAGACGGGACTACCCGCCTTTATTTGCAGGCTTCTTGTGTCAAGGGGGATAACTTCCCGGGACGAGGCGGATATATTCTTCAACAGCAGCGAGTTTGCCGACCCGTTCGACATCAAGGACATGGATAAGGCAGTAAATGCCATAAACGCCGCTGTATCGGACGGCGAGCGCATCACGATATACGGCGACTACGACTGCGACGGGGTAACATCGACCTATATGCTTTTCAGTTACCTTGAAGCGCTCGGCGCCGAAGTCTCATGGTACATACCCACCCGTGACGAGGGCTACGGACTGAATATCCCCGCCATCGACCTTATGAAGAAGCAGGGCACCGGGCTTATCATTACCGTAGATAACGGTATTTCCGCCATCGCGGAGGCAGAGCACATAAGAGAGCTTGGAATGAAGCTCGTTATAACCGATCATCATCAGGTGCCGGAGAAGCTGCCCTTTGCGGAAGCTGTCGTGAACCCGCACCGCCCCGACGATATTTCTCAGTACAAGCATCTTGCAGGCTGCGGAGTTGTGCTGAAGCTCATCATGGCTATGGAGGGCGACTGTGAAAGCGTTATGACCCAGTTCGCAGATATCGCCGCGATCGGTACTGTGGGCGATATCGTAAGGCTCGACGGTGAGAACAGGATCATCGTCCGCGAGGGTCTGAGACTTATGGAGAATACCGAAAACATGGGGCTCAACAGGCTTCTCATAATGAGCGGCATAGAACCGGGAACGGAGATAACCTCCACAAAGCTCGCGTTTTCGATAGTCCCCCGCATCAATGCGGCAGGGCGCTGCGGCTCCCCGAGCGCGGCAATGGAGATGTTCCTGAGCAGCACCATGAATACCGCGGCATCAAAGGCGCTGGGGCTCTGTGAGCTCAACGATCTCCGGAAGGAGACCGAAAAGGAGATCATAGCACAGACCGAGGAGCAGATACGCAGAAACCCCGACCTGCTCAACAAGCGTATCCTTATAGTATGCGGGGACGGCTGGAAGCACGGTATAATCGGTATTGCAAGCGCCAAGCTGCTGCACAAGTACGGAAAGCCGAATATCGTCATCACCAGAGAGGGTGATACAGCCCGGGGAAGCGCGAGAAGCACGGACGATCTGCCGCTTTACGACCTGCTTGACAACTGCGCGGACAAGCTGATACGGTTCGGCGGGCATACGAAAGCGGCCGGACTTACGGTGGCGTCGGACATGATAGAAGAGTTCCGTGAAGCGGTATATGCGTACTGTGACGAGAAGCTTGACGGGATCTGCAGCGAGACTCTCACTGCGGACATGGAGATAATGCCCGGCGAGCTTACGCTGGATAACGCGGCGCTCATAGAGAACCTTGAGCCTTTCGGCGAGGGCAACCAGAACCCGCTGTTCCTGCTCAGGGAATGCCTTATAACAACGAAAAAGCCGCTCAAGGACGGAAAATACATCTCGGTGGGTATCCGTTTCGGCGGTTCCGAACACCGGGCGGTGCATTTTGGCTCAACTTACGACGCGTTCCCCTACTCCGAGGGCGATACCGTGGATATTCTTGCAAACATAGCGGTGAACGAGTACAACGAGCGCCGCAACATAAACATTCTCATAAAGGATATGCGGTACTCGGGATTCCGTCAGGACAGATACTTCGCCGCGAGAACGGCTTACGAGGATTACCGCTGCGGGCGCGTCGAGAGCAGGCTCCTTTGCCGTATGGCTCCGGACACCGACGAACTTCGCAGGATATATGATATACTGCGCTCCACGGGCTGTCTGTCAAAGGCGGAGATAATCGCGGACAGATCGGGTATAAACGCCTGCAAGTTTCGCATAATACTCGATGTTTTTGAGGAGTTCGGGCTTGCGGAGACGGATATCACCAATGACAGCGTAAAGCTTCTTCCGGCCCGCGGAAAGGCGGATCTCAACAAGTCGAGGGTCATCGCCGGACTGAAAAACGGGGCAAAATAACGCAGGCATATAAATTGCAAATAAACTATTGCAATTTCGGAAAAAGTGTGATATACTGTAAGAGTAAATATATTTACGGAGGGTGATAGAAATGAAGCATATCAAGACTATCAACAAGGCTAACTTAAAGGAAACTGCGGCAAAGGGCGGCTGCGGCAAGTGCCAGACATCCTGCCAGTCCGCTTGCAAGACCTCCTGCACTATCGCTAACCAGCAGTGCGAGGCAAGCAAGTAAACTTTGAGTATGCACGGCTTCGGGGCGGCGTAAGGCTGCCCTTTTTGTCGGTTTGCGGAAAATAAGAGGAGATGCCCGCAGTCAGATCTGCGGACGGTAATGTTATGACAAATACTATACACAGATTCATACAGGGCGGCGAATATATCGTCGTAGATGTAAACAGCGGCGGCGTTCATGTCGTGGATAAGCTCGTATATGATATGATCGGGCTTCTTGAGCCGCCTTTATCCGAGAAGGTGCCTGAGCGCCTGCTGTCGGAGCTCGGAGAATACCCCGCGGACGATGTGCGGGAATGTTACGGCGAGATATACTCTCTGTACAAGGACAAGATACTGTTCAGCGAGGACGATTACAGAAAATACGCCGATATCGCGGTCAAGGCGCCCATAAAGGCGATGTGTCTCCACGTTTCCCATGACTGCAATCTCCGCTGCAGGTATTGTTTCGCTTCCACGGGCGATTTCGGCACCGGCAGGAAGATCATGACTCCCGAGACCGGCAGGAAAGCCATAGATTTCCTCATCGAAAAGTCAATGGGGAGACAGAACCTTGAGCTCGATTTCTTCGGCGGCGAACCGCTCATGGCATGGGAGACCGTCAAAGCTACGGTGGACTATGCGAGAAGCGTCGAGAAACAGCACGGCAAGAACTTCCGTTTTACCGTCACCACCAACGGTATGCTGCTCGACGACGAAAAGATCGACTACATAAACCGTGAGATGTCCAACTGTGTGCTGTCGCTCGACGGCAGAAAGGAAGTCAACGACAATACCCGCCCCACCCCCAATGGAAAGGGCTGCTACGACATAATAGTCCCGAAGTATAAAAAGCTTGTTGCAGGCAGGGTGAACGAAGGGCGCACAGACTACTATGTGCGCGGAACGTTCACGAAGTACAACCTCGATTTCGTGGAGGACGTGCTCCATATAGCGTCCCTCGGCTTCGACCAGCTCTCCGTTGAGCCGGTGTCTGCTCCCGAAGATGCGCCCTACGCCATAACCGAGGAGGATCTCCCGGAGATATTCGGCCAGTACGACAAGCTTTACGATATAATGGCGGAGCACGTTGAAAAGACAGGCAAGAAGCCTTTCAACTTCTTCCACTACATGATAGATCTTAACCAGGGACCCTGTGCGGTCAAGAGACTGCGCGGGTGCGGCTGCGGCAACGAGTATGTGGCGGTGACTCCCGACGGAGATATTTACCCCTGTCATCAGTTCGTCGGTATTGACGAGTGGAAAATGGGCAATATATATGACGGGGAAGTTGACGCGAAGATCGCGGATTATTTTGCAAAAACCCATATTTACAGCAAGAAAGGCTGTTCGGACTGCTGGGCGAGGTTTTACTGCTCCGGCGGCTGCAACGCCAACGGCTTCATCTATGAGGGCGACGTGAGAACGCCGTACAAGATCCAGTGTGCGATGATGAAGAAGCGCGTGGAATGCGGCATAGCCCTCGGCGTGAAACTCAATGAAGCGAAAGAGCGCGAAGCGTCACAAAACGCATAAAGCTGTCACATATTTTCACATTCCGCTTCCCGGCTTTTGCATAAAAATGCCCGAACGTTAAAAAATCGGTCACGCGGTTTTCACAAACGGGGGTTAGAATAATAAACGAAGCAGGGGACAGGAGATAAGGTCCCCGCAGAAATACATATACCGCAGAGCGGGGAGAAAGGATGTAGTATTATGGAACAGAATTACAATAACTATAACGGTTATCCCGGATATCAGACTCAGCAGACCGTCTATGCAGCTGAAGAGGCACCGAAGAAGAAGAGCGGCAAAGGTAAGATCGCCAAGGCGATAGCGCTTATAGCCGCAGTTGCCGTAGTAAGCGGCGGCGCAGGTTTCGGCGGTGCTCTGCTGGCTTCAAATACGATAAAGACGACCGGCGCGGCTCAGGGCGCCGAGGACGGCGGAAGAGTTACCGCGACATATAACCTTGACGATAACAAGACTTCCGGCGAGAACAACAGCGCGGCTTCCGGCGAGAACGTATCGTCCGCACTTGCGGCGATCTCCGGCTCCGACGGCGGCTCGGCTTCCGAAAAGGTATATCCCACAAGTGTCACGGCTACCGGTGTCAACGGCGAATACACCGCGTCCGAGCTTTACCAGGCGGTCAACGATACTATCGTGCTCATAAAGGTGTACAGCAACAAGTCGAACTCCGGCGCTTACAGCTATTACGATTACTACTTCGGATACGGTGACGGCTTCGAGGAAGAGAAGAGCGATGAGCCCGTATATACCGGCTACGGAAGCGGTATAGTGTTCACCGAGGACGGATATATCCTTACGAATGCCCACATCGTTGACGGTTCCAGCAAGCTTGTCGTGGAAGTCAACGACTACAGCGACCCCGATGTTACCCACGAGTATGAGGCAAAGGTCATAGGCTCCGATACATCCACCGATGTCGCAGTCATAAAGATAGACCGTGACGAGAAATTCATCGCGGCTAAAATAGGCGACAGCGACTCCCTCAAGGTAGGCCAGGACGTATGTGTCATCGGCAACCCCGGTGTAACAGCGGATATAATGTTTGCACACACTATGACAAAGGGCATCGTTTCCGGCCTTGACGTTGAGTGCCTCGCGGACAACGGCTACAGCATCAGCCTTATCCAGACCGATGCCGCTATAAACAGCGGTAACTCCGGCGGCGGTATGTTCGATATGTACGGCAATGTTGTCGGCGTCGTAAACTCGAAGATAATCGCCACCACCTACGAAGGTCTCGGATTTGCACTCACGATTAACGAAGCAAAGCCGATCATGGAAGACCTGCTCAACTACGGCTATGTAAAGAGCCGTCCCGTACTCGGCATAACCACCGTCGAGCTCACCGAATACCGCGCAAGACTTTACGGCGCGAAGCTCTCCAAGGGACTTCTCGTTTCGGCTATGAACGAGGGCGCGCCTGTTGAGAAGAGCGGACTCAGAGTTGCGGATATAATCACCAAGATCAACGGCAAGAACGTTGAAAAGGTAAGCGATGTCCAGGCTATAATCGGCAAGTTCAAGGTCGGCGATACCGTAACGGCTACTGTAGCCCGTGAAAACGGCGCCGGCGGCGTTGACAGCATCGACATAGACATAGAGCTTACAGAAAGCAGGAACTGATGAAATGACACAACGGCGCCGTTTACGGAATGCCGGATAAATATCCCTCCAACGAGCACACCCCGTTTCTCAGATGAAGCGGGGTGTGCTTTAGTATATGTTTGCAAAATATGAAAATATTTGCGTTATTTTTATTGCAAAAAACTATTTACTTGCAGATCAAAATGTGATATAATAGCTTTGATTATTCAGGAATGGGGGTCTTTTTTTGAGATACCTTCTCTGTTACACCGAAAAGTATGACGAAGATCAGAATATCAAGGTCGAGAGCGAAGCTTTCGATGAATTTGCAGACGCGGTCGTGAGATATACTCTCATGTGCGGCGGGCGCGATAACGTTGTGCTTGCGGATTCGGACGCCGGCAGGATAATCTGTCAGTTCACCCGTGAACGCGGTGACGGCCCCGAAGCGCCGACGGTGTTCATCAAGTAACGGTCATTTCCCGGATGCGGGCATATATACAGCGCTTGTGCCGCGGGTGACAATATATCTCTCGGTGCACTCAAAGGAGGCGCCAGAAAGGAACAACAATGGAAAACACAGAAAAAACAAAGGTTTCCGATCCGACCATTAAGGCGGGTACAGCAGGAAACACAGCAAACAGAAAGAGGATCAACCTGATCGTCGGTCTTGGACTTATGACCGCGATAGTGGTAGTTCTCCAGCTTCTGTCAACTGTCATCAAGTTCGGTCCCTTCAGCATCACTCTCGCCCTTACCGCGATAATCGTCGGCGGTGCGATCTACGGTGTCTGGGGCGGAGCATGGCTCGGATTCGTGTTCGGTATGACCGTACTGCTGAGCGGTGACGCGACCGCATTCATGACAGTCTCTCCGATAGGCACGATACTTACTGTCCTTCTCAAAGGTGCGGGTGCGGGTGCGCTTGCGGCTCTCGTCTATAACCTTATCGAAAAGAAGAACAGATTTGTAGCCGTTATCGCGGCAGGCGTCGTCGCTCCGGTGGTAAATACGGGCGTATTCATTCTCGGCGTGTTCGTATTCTTCCTCGATACGATAACCGCATGGGCTGCGCAGACTCCGGTGGTCGAGTACATTTTTGTCGGACTCATCGGACTTAACTTCCCCGTCGAGCTTATGGTAAACCTCGCGCTCAGCACCGTTACCGTTACGATAATCGGCATAATCAAGAAGTCGATGGCGGAGAAGTGACCGCCTGAACTCAGATAATAATGTCGGCTTTTGCCCGTTTTCGCCGTTGAAAACGGGCGGAGCTGATGACCGGTGAAGAGAGGGCTGCGTATGCATTCCTCTCCTTTGTCGCGTTACAGCCCCCAAAAGGATGATCTAATGGAATATTTCCTCAATACCGCGCGCCAGCTCACCGAGTACCGTTCGGCTGCAGGCGCGTTGAGCGGTATGCCGGTCATGGTGACCGGACTTTCACATATCCACAAGGCTCATTTTCTTGCAGCTATAGCACAGGAAACGGAGCACAAGTTCCCGGTGATCGCGATATGCGATACGGAGGGCGAGGGCGCAAGGCTCTGTGCGGACATAAACACTATGACCGGCGAAGAGAGCGCGTTCAGCTTTCCGGCGAAGGACATAGTCCTCGGGGACGTTGACGCGGTATCCCGCGAATACGAACACCGCCGTATCGGTATTCTCTCGCGTATGCTCTCGGGCAGGGTGAAGATAGTCTGTGCAACCCCGGAGGCTGCATCACAGATAACGATACCGCGGAAAATACTGAAAAAACGTACTGTTACCATAAATACGGGCGACCGGATCTCGCTGCCCGACATAACGTCCGCTTTGGTCGAAGCGGGCTATTCGCGCTGTGACCAGATAGAGGGCGTGTCCCAGTTCTCTGTGCGCGGTGCGATACTCGACGTATATCCCGTGAACTTCGGCGCACCTGTCCGTATCGAGCTGTGGGGCGATGATGTTGACAGCATCTCGGTTTTCGACATTGAATCCCAGCGCCGTATAGATACAATAAAGAAGATAGATATCGCGCCTGCGCTTGAGACCCTTTTCCTCGACAATGAACAGATCTGTTCAAAACTTGAGGCTCTGCTCCCGAAGATAAGGGGGAAGAAGGCCGCCGAGGTGAAGGAGCGCATACGCAATGATATAGAGAATGTGAGCGGCGGTGCGGGCTGTGCCAACACCGACCGTTATCTGCCGGTCTGCTACGATGATGAAGAGACCCTCTTCGATTATGCGGACGATGTGATAATATGCGAGAATACCGCCTGCAGCGAAAGCTTCAAGGCTGCGTACGCCCAGCATACCGAGGATATAAAGATGCTCTTTGAGGAGGGCGTTCTATGCAAAGGCCTTGACCGGTTCATGCTCACACGTCCGGAGTATCAGACTGCGGTCGAAAAGCGTGTGAGCGCGTACTTCGACAATTTTATGCGCGGCGGCGATATCCGGCTCTCAAAGCTTCTGAGCGTTTCCGCCGGTCAGGTGGCGCCCTGGAGCGGTGAATACAGGTTCCTGCTCGATGAGCTCAGAAACTACCTGAACGAGAATTTCAGCGTCATAGTAATGGCGGGAACCGATAAGGCGGCAAAAGTGCTGGCAGACGATCTTCGGGGAGACGGGCTTCCTGCGGACTTCGCTTCCGAGCCGAAAAAGCTCTATGCCAAGCGTGTTTATGTAACGCCCGGCGTGCTCACCTCCGGCTACAGCTATCCGGAAGCCCGCCTTGCCTGCATTTCTCACACCTCCGTGACGATACAGACCCGGGAGGCTCCGAAGAGAAAGAAAGCCGAGATGATAAATTCGCTCAACGATATATCGGTGGGCGATCTCGTGGTGCATAATACCTACGGCATCGGCGTTTTTGACGGCGTGCAGAAACTTACGCAGGATAAGATAAGCAAGGATTATATCAAGATAAAATACGCAGGCACGGACGTTCTTTACGTCCCGGTCACCCAGCTCGACCTCATTTCCCGATACATCGGAACGGGAGATGCAAGCACCGTCAAGCTCTCGAAAATGAATTCCGACCAGTGGCAGAAGACAAAGACCAAGGCGAAGGCTGCGGCAAAGGAAATGGCGGCGGAGTTCATCGAACTGTACTCAAAGCGCATGAAGACCAAGGGCTACGCCTTTGAGCCGGACGGTCCCGAGCAGGCTGAGTTCGAGAACCATTTCAGCTATGTCGAAACCGACGACCAGCTCCGCTGCATAAACGAGATAAAGCTTGATATGGAGCAGGATAAGCCCATGGAGAGACTGCTCTGCGGCGACGTCGGCTTCGGAAAGACCGAAGTGGCGCTCCGGGCGGCGTTCAAGTGCATAATGAGCGGTAAACAGTGCGCTCTGCTCTGCCCCACCACGGTACTTGCATGGCAGCACTACCAGACCGTGCTCAAGCGCATGGACGGTTTCGGGCTCGATATCGAGCTTCTCTCCCGCTTCCGCACCCAGAAAGAGATAAAAACGACTATCGAGCGCATGAAACGCGGCTCGGTGGATATGGTGATAGGAACTCACCGTCTTGTGCAGGACGATATTGCATTCAAGGACCTCGGTCTGGTAATAATAGATGAGGAGCAGCGTTTCGGAGTTGCCCACAAGGACAAATTCAAGCAGATGTTCGCCGGAGTGGATATACTCACGCTCTCTGCAACGCCTATACCGAGGACGCTCAATATGGCGATGTCCGGTATCCGCGACATGAGCGTTATCGAAACGCCGCCCCAAGACAGACAGCCTGTCACCACCTACGTCATCGAGCACAACGAAGGTGTTATCGCTCAGGCGATAAATAAGGAGCTCCGCCGCAACGGTCAGGTGTATTATATCCACAACCGCATCGAATCCATAATGCAGTGCGCCGCCGATCTGCACAAGCTGGTACCGGAAGCGAGGATAGGCATTGCCCACGGAAAAATGGAGGAAGACGAGCTTCTTGAGGTGTGGAGAAAGCTTCTTGAGCATGAGATAGACGTGCTTGTCTGCACCACTCTTATCGAAACGGGAGTCGATGTCCCGAACTGCAACACGCTTATCATCGAAAACGCGGATTATATGGGGCTCGCTCAGCTCCACCAGCTCCGCGGGCGCGTAGGGCGCACCAACCGCCGCGCGTTTGCGTATTTCACGTTCCGGCGGGGCAAGGAGCTTTCCGAGATCGCGGCAAAACGTCTTGACGCGATACGCGAGTTCACACGGTTTGGCTCCGGTTTCCGCATAGCGATGCGGGATCTTGAGATACGCGGCGCAGGCTCGATACTCGGCGCGTCCCAGTCCGGACATATGAGCGCAGTGGGCTATGATATGTACCTGAAACTTCTGGACGAGGCGGTAAAGGAACAGCGCGGCGAGGAGCCGAAGAAGCAGGCTGACTGCATAGTAGATGTTAAGGTCGATGCGTTCATTCCGGAGGACTATATCTCCAACCAGGCACAGCGCATAAGCTGCTACAAGCGCATTGCGCTTATCCGCAGCGCCGACGATGCCTACGATGTCACCGATGAGCTCATAGACCGCTACGGCGAGATACCCGCGCCGGTGGAGGGGCTCATAGAGGTGGCGCAGATTCGCAATTCCGCGCAGAACCTCGGCATAAGCGAGATAATGCAGGGAAAGGACGGTATAAGCTTCTTTACCGAGAACCCCGATATGCACAGGCTCGGACGGCTCAACGCGGCAATGGACGGACGGGTGAGCCTTGACCTCATGGGAAAGACGTGTTTCAGGATAACCCCGGAAAAGAACGAGAAACCGCTTGCGCTGATCAAGCGTGTAATAGATATAATGTCGGCACCCGCTGAGGAAAATGCCGGCTGATGAAAGGAACGATATTATGAGCATCTCGGAAAAACTCGGAAGAGCGGCGGCGGAGATCGGAAGCGCCGCGGAAGAAGCATACGATCTTGCAAAAGCAAAGTACAAGGAGAAGGTTACCCCCGAAAAACAGGCAGAACTTAAGGAAAAGTTCGACAAGGGCATAGATGCGATAGACCGTACCGCGACAAAGGCGGCGGATAAGATCGAAAAGGGCATCAGAGAGTTTGCCGACGGTTTCAGCAGTGAAAAGAACGACAAGAAGTAAGGAGCATCACAGGTGTCCGTTTTCGATATTTTCAAAAAGCTTGAGCAGGAGCGTGCCCCCGCGCCGGTGGGAGCGCCGGAGTTCATCATCTGCGGGCTCGGAAATCCCGGGACTCAGTATGAGAATACCCGCCACAACACCGGCTTCATGGCGCTCGATACTCTTGCGGATCAGCTTCACGCGGACGTGAAGAGGCTTAAATTCAAGTCCCTCACCGCCGATGTGAACATGGACGGGATACACTGTCTCCTCATGAAGCCGACGACGTTCATGAACAACAGCGGGGAAGCGGTGGTGGAAGCGCTGAATTTTTACAAGCTGCCGCCGGAGAAGCTGCTGGTGATGTATGACGATATATCGCTTGACGTGGGGCGGCTCCGAATACGCAAAAAGGGCAGCGACGGCGGCCACAACGGCATAAAGAGCATAATCTATCTTACGGGGAGCGACACTTTCCCGCGCATAAAGATAGGTGTCGGAGCAAAGCCGAACCCCGATTACGACCTGGCGGCATGGGTGCTCGGAATGTTCCCGAAGGAACAGGGCGAGCTGCTTGAACAGACGTTTGAGAAGGCTGCCGCAGCAGCGCGGCTCATAGCTGCCGGCAAGACAGATGAAGCAATGAACAAATACAATTCGTGAGTGCAGTCCGGTGAGGTGCAATGGGAAAAGACCGTAAAAAAAGCTACAAAAAAGACACGAGAAACGAGGAAAAGACCCGCTCTCTCCTTGACGACGTGCATACCAGATACGATGATGACGAGCTTCTTGAAGAGATACTCATGGAGACTCTCGATCCGTCACCAAAGCCCGGGAGTAAAACGTCTCTTGAGGGCGTTGACATTTCCGACATCGCGGATATACTCGGCGACGCAGCCGCAACATCGCACCACTCGAAGGAATGGTACGATGAGCCGGCATTTGAACAGACCCGTGAGATAGACCTTACGGAACCTCCTGCGGAGCCGGAGAAGCCTGTCGAAAAGCAGACCGAACCTCCTGCGGAGCCGGAGAAGCCTGTCGAAAAGCAGCCCGAACCGCCTGCGGAGCCGGAGAAGCCTGCCGAAGTGCAGTCCGAACCGCCTGCGGAGCCGGAAAAGCCTGCCGAAAAGCAGTCCGAACCGCCTGCGGAACCGGAAAAACCTGCCGAAAAGCAGCTCGAACCGCCCGCAGAACCGGAGAAGCCTGCAGACAAAGAGAAGGCTGAAAAATATATCCCTGCCACGCTTGCGGAACTTGTGGAGTTCAGCGAGGAAGACAGAAGAGTGAACGCGGAGATATCCGCGTCTGTCAGCGCAGCCATCGCGGAGAAAGCGGAAAAGCGTGCCGCCGAGAAAAGTGCGGTTGAGAGTGCGGCTCCGGAAAAGAAGAAAAAGAAAGCGAAGAAGAGCGCTCCCGAGATAAAGCCGCTGAAGCCCATTCTGAGCGTTGCGAACATAGTTTATACTGCGGTAGCGTTCGGAGCAGTCACGGCGGCATTCCTTGCCTTGCCGCGTTCGGACGTCTCCGAGACCGAGCAGCGTAAGCTTGCAGAGTTCCCGGCATTCTCGGTCGAAGGATTTCTCAACGGGAAATATACCAACGGTATAACCGATTACTTCAACGATAATGTTCCCTACAGGGACGAGCTGAAAAAAGCCGGCGCACAGATACGGAACCTGTACGGTATCAGCTATAACGATGCGGAGATCATCGGTCCGGTGGCAGTAATCACAGAGGAAGAGGAGGAAGATCCCGTTCCCGAAGTGACGGAGCCTGTGCAGACCACCACGGCCGCACCTGAGATCACGAGCGCTCCTGCGCCGGAAAGGACTGCCGCTCCCGAAGTGACGACCACAGCGGCGGAGACCACCACGGCTCCCGTAACAACGACGAAGCCCGTTGAGACCACCAAGAACGTGAATGAGATCGCGGCGGGAGTTGTCACAAACGGCCAGGTCGTTACAAAGCTCTCCGACGGACACTGGTGGGGAATATCCCTTTTCGGCGGCGGTAACGGCAAGACCTACGCGAACGCGCTGAACCGGTTCAGGAAAGAGCTGGGCGACAGCGTGAACGTCTGGAGTATGCCGGCTCCGACTTCCGGCGAGTTTTATCTGCCGGACGCTTATTCCCAGTATAACGCGAGCCACCGCAAGAGCGTAGATCAGATCAATGCCCAGCTTGAGGGCGTAACGCCGGTAGATTGCATAACCCCGCTCTGGGAGCACGTCGGCGAGAATATCTATCTGCGCACCGATCATCACTGGCAGCCCCTCGGCGCTTATTATGCAGCCAAAGCGTTCGTTGAAGCCGCGGGACTTCCGTTTGCAGATGTTTCCACTATGGAGAGGGTAGATGTTCCCGGATATATGGGCACGATGTACGGCTTCACCGAGAGCGCGAACCTGCTCTCAGACCCGGAGACATTCACCTACTACAAGCCATCCAATAAATACACCGCCTACTACTACGACACCGCGTACAACTATACCGGCCAGTTCTCGTTCTTTATCCCCATGCCTGTAAACGGTTCCTACTCGACATTCATGGGCGCGGACAACAAGATCGTGCGCATAAAGACCGACGCCGGCACCGGCCGCAAGCTCGTGGTATTCAAGGACAGCTACGGCAATGCCGAGATCCCGTTCTTCTTCAATTCCTTTGATGAAGTCTATGTCTGCGATATGCGCTATTTCGATCTCAACGCGGTGGAGTTCGTAAAGTTCACCGGCGCCACCGATCTGCTTTTTACCATGTGCACGTTCTCGGCTGTGGGAACGAATGCCAACGGACTTGATAAGATACTGAACAATCCGACCACAGCGATCACCGAGGGGGCTGGAAGATAAATGAAGAAGATCGCGCGAATTTCCGCGCTTGTGCTTGCGGCAGTTATTCTCTCGTCCTGCACCGATATAAGCAGAACGTATGTGGTCGATAATACCGCAGCTTCGCGGTCGGTCACTCCGGGGACCGAAGCGGACGATATCCCCGAGGACGACGAGGAGCTTGAGGTGATAATGCCCGACGATTTCACCACCACCGGCACAGATCCCGAGCCTGAGACTTCTGCAGTATCGACGACCGGAAAGACCACGACGACATTCCCGAAGCAGACCACTCCGGAGGAGATACTTACGGTGAATGTTGAGACCGAACCGACACAGACAACAACGTCGCAGGTGACCTCCGCAGCTGCACCGGAAACCACATCTGCCGCATCGGAGACCTCGGTCCGGCCTGTCACCGCCGACGCTGCGCCTGCCGCCGTAAACTACAACGTCATCGGCGAAAACGGCATACTCGTATCATACCAGGACGGTCATTACCGCGGGCTCATGGCGTGCTTCGGCACATACGGGCTCTGTGAAAGATGGGCGGGCGCGGTAAATACATTTGCGAAGAAGCTTCCCGATGCGAAAGTTTACAGTCTTACCGTGCCGATCTCAAGCGAGTTCTACACTCCGAAGAAATTCTGGGACAGCGGCTTTACCGTGAGCCAGCTCAACAAGATCAACCACATTGCCGAGAACCTCAAAGGCGCTGTGAATGTCGATGCGTACAATGTCCTCAAAGATCATATCTCCGAGAACATCTACTCCCGCACCGATCACCACTGGACGCCTCTCGGCGCATATTACGCGGCGGGCTGTTTCGCGGAAGCTGCGGGAGTGGATTTCCCGAAGCTCAAAAAATACGAGAAAGTCTCCAGAAGCGGCTATGTGGGATCCATGTACACCTACTCAAAGGACTATCATCTTTATAACGACGCCGAAACATTCACCATGTACATTTCGCCGAACGCGGACAAGATCAGGACGACCTACTACAACACATCTTTCGGCGGCGGGTACAGCGGCGACCTGTTCGTTACAAGAAACGCGAGCGCGTTCTACTGCTCTTTCATAGGTTCGGACGACCGCATCACGAAAGTTGAGACGGACGTAAAGAACGGGCGCACGCTTGTTGTCTTCAAGCAGAGCTACGGGAATGCGCTGATACCGTTCCTGACTTCCGGGTTTGAAAAGATCTACGTCTGCGATATGCGTTATTTCGACCTTAACGGTGTGCAGTTCTGCAAGGACGTGGGAGCCACCGACGTGCTGTGTACCGACTGCGTGATGATCGCGGCAGGAAACGGCGGAAAGTATCTTGAGGGGATCCTTGACAGATAAGCCCGCGTTCAGCGGAGCAAAAAAGAAAAGGAGCACACAATGAACGACATTTTCACATACCCGTTCGACGCGGCGGAGATAATGAAGCGCCAGAGAAAGCTGAAACGCGAGCTGCTTGAGGACGGGACGAGCCGCATAAAAAAGAAGATAGCTGTTCTTGGCGGCTCGACGGCGGACGCTTTGCGCGATGTGCTGGAGCTGTTCCTGCTGAACTACGGGATCGAGCCGGAGTTCTGGACATCGGAGTACGGCCAGTACCGCAACGAAGCGCTGTTCCCGTCGCAGGAACTTCTTGATTTCAGCCCCGACATCGTCTATATACACACGACTTACCGGAACATAGATAACTTTCCGGCACTTACCGATACGGTCAGGGAAGCGGTTGATGCAAAGTATGACGCAGTATGTGCGCAGTTCCGTGAGATATGGGAGAAGCTTGACGGCACATTCCACTGTCCCGTGATCCAGAACAACTTCGAGCTGCCGCCGTTCAGGCTCCTCGGTAATCGTGACTGCTCCGACCGGAGAGGCCGCGTGAACTTCGTGAACAGGCTCAACCTGTTTTTCTCGGACTATGCCGAAAGCCACGACTTCCTGCACATATGTGACATAAACTATGTGAGTGCCTGCTACGGTCTTGACCGCTGGCACGACGGAACGCAGTGGTATATGTACAAGTATGCGTTCCCGATGCAGGCTGTGCCGTATATTGCTGCGAACCTTGCCGCAATTGTAAAGGCGATATTCGGAAAGAACAAGAAGGTACTTGCTCTCGATCTTGACAACACGCTCTGGGGCGGAGTTGTGGGAGATGATGGAGTCGAGGGCATAAAGATAGGCAAGGATCTCCCGAACGGTCAGGTGTACTCGGAGTTCCAGGAGTATGTGAAACTGCACAAGGACATGGGAGTGCTGCTCACGGTCTGCTCGAAGAACGACGAGGAGAACGCGCTTGCAGGGCTTAACCACCCCGACAGCACCCTGAGACCGGAGGATTTCACGGTCATAAAGGCGAACTGGGACAACAAGGACGAAAATATCATAAAAACTGCCGATATGCTGTCGCTTTTGCCCGAAAGTTTTGTTTTTGCAGACGACAACCCGGCGGAGCGCCAGATCGTCCGTGACCGCATCAAAGGGGCAGCAGTGCCGGAAATGGACGGCGCGGAGAATTATATCCGGATCCTCGACCGCAGCCGCTTTTTTGAGGTGGCGGGAAAGCTCACCGACGACGATCTGCACCGGGGCGAGATGTACAGGGCGAACGCTGCCCGCGCAGCAGCGCAGTCGGAGATCGCGGATTACGGCGAGTATCTTGACAGTCTTGACATGACTGCGGAGATCAAGCCTTTCGAGCCGCTGTACATCGCCCGCATTGCCCAGCTCACCAATAAGAGCAACCAGTTCAACGTCACCACCCGCCGCTGCACGGAAGGGGAGATCGCTAATATCGCCCATGATCCCTCATACATCACTCTTTACGGAAGGCTTTCCGACAAGTTCGGCGACAACGGCGTCGTTTCGGTGGTCTTCGGGCATATCAGCGGAGATGAGCTCCATATCGACCTGTGGCTCATGAGCTGCCGTGTCCTCAAGAGAGACATGGAGTTCGCCATGCTCGACAAGCTCGTGGAAACCGCAGCGGAAAAGGGCGTGAAAACGATCTTCGGCTACTATTACCCCACCGCTAAAAACGGAATGGTGAAAGAACTTTTCGGGAAATTCGGCTTTGAAAAGATCTCGGAGGATGAGAACAAAAACGCGGTGTGGAAGCTCGGGACCGACGGATATACCGCTAAAAACAGCCATATTCACGTCAATATGTAAAAAATCAAAGCTTATAAGTTGTATTATAGTAACAAAAATTTGAAAAAACTATTGAAATCGTTTAAAATGTGTGCTATAATGTGAACGTTAATAGGCATATTATGCCTTAGCTTTGAAATTAATGGAGGAAAAATATCATGAAGAAGAGCAGAATCGCTGCCGCAGTATCGGCAGCAGTAGTATCGGCTGCGGCTCTCGCAGTTTCGGCAAGCGCATACAACGGATATATTCTCGTACAGGATACGGTTTATTCTTTCCGTAATGCATGGCACGACGGAAGCTACGGCAGAGATGCAGGCAACAACGCGTTCCAACATATGACAATGAACGGCGCAAGCTGCGAAGAGGGCACATACGAGGAGTACGAGGATAACTACGATTACGATCTCGGTACATATCTCATCGGCGATTTCACCGACGTTACTATCAATGAACCCGGTACATACACAGTTTCCGTAAACAACTTCGACTGGACACTCGACGGAGCTAATTCTTTCAACCTTCTTGAAGTAAGCACAGATCTTCCGCTCGCTGACGGCTGGAGCTGCACAAGCGCTTCCGTTATAGTTGACGGCGCAGTTGCTCAGACTTTCCAGAACCCCATCAACGACAGTGAAGAATATGTTCAGCCTATCTTCTCCAACATCTGGAACCCCGATCTCACAGACGCTTACGCAGGCGCATACCCGACAACTTCTCTCGCTATCGAGTTCACTATCGAGAAGGCCGGCGGCGCTGCTGCCGATACCGCTGAGGCAGCTCCCACAGTAGGCAACGTTGACGCAGCTACAGATTCTTCCAAGGGCTCTCCTGACACAGGTATCGCAGATGTAGCAGCAGTTGCAGGTCTCGCTATCCTCGCAGGCGCAGGCATCGCATTCACAAGAAAGAGCAAGTAAGCTCGGAAAAAGTAACGATGCTTTCGTAACTTTTTTGTAACAATTGAACAAAAACAACAATTCCGCAATTTATTTTTGTATAAATTGCGGATTGTTTTATTTTCACCAAAGAGTTATAATTATATCCGTAAACGTGTAACGATTACACTAACTCTCAATCATTTCTACGGAGGATAATTCACATGAAATTAAACAAGTTATTTGCAGGTATCGCTGCTTCCGCAGTAGCAGTTACTTCTTTCGCAGTTGCAGCAAGCGCTGTTGACGCACAGGGTCCTTCCGGCCAGGCCGGTATCGCTTTCGCTGACGGAAGCTGGACAGCTCAGTACTGGTTCGACGGCGGCGAGTGGGCTTCGGTTCCGACCACAGCTACTATCACAGGCAATGGCACATATACTGTTTCCGTTGACGCTTATACAGCTACAGTTGACGAGGAGACAGGCGACGATGTTACAGCTCCCGGCGCTTCCGGTCTTGCATTTGCTGCTCTCCAGGTAGTTGACGGCGAAACACTCTTCCCCGGCATGGTCATCACTATCGACAGCGTTAAGTTCGACGGCACAGAAGTTGCCCTCAGCGGAACACCTTATACATCTTCCGATGAAGGTATCACAACAAGAGTAAACCTCTACAACGAGTGGGTAAGCACTCTTCCCGATGACGCAAGAACAGTTGACGGTCTCGCTGCCGATGCAACAGCTACACCTGTTTCCAACGGCATAGGCGAGTGGAAGACAATGGAAGTTACATTCACAGTATCCGGTGCTGATGCTGCTGCCGCTGATTCCGCAGAAACCGAGGCTGCTCCCGCTGCAGGCAATGTTGACGCTGCTACAGATTCCTCCAAGGGTTCTCCCGACACAGGCATCGCTGATGTAGCTGCTGTTGCAGGTATTGCAGTTCTCGCAGGCGGCGCATTCATCGTAGCTAAGAAGAGAAAGTAAGCTTGAACAAAAAAGCGATAAAAAAGCTCCGTTAAAAGCGGAGCTTTTTTGATGACAGGAGTACGGAAATGAAGATCGTTATAAGGAAATTTGAGCGCGGCGATATCCCAGAAGCCGCTGCGATATGGAACTCGGTGGTGCGTGACGCAGCTGCTTTCCCACAGGACACCGAGCTCGATGAGCTTGAAGCCGGTGATTTTTTTGCCGGCCAGTCATTCACGGGAGTTGCCGAAGATACCGACACCGGCGAGATCGTAGGGCTTTATATACTGCACCCGAACAACGTCGGCAGATGCGGTCATATCTGTAATGCAAGCTACGCGGTGAAAAAGGACAAGCGCGGACTTCATGTAGGAGAAGCGCTTGTCCGCCATTCGCTTGATATGGGCGCGGAGTGCGGGTTCAGGATACTGCAGTTCAACGCGGTCACTGCTTCAAATACCGGAGCTCAGGCGCTTTACAAAAAGCTCGGATTTACCTGTGTCGGAAAAGTGCCGGAGGGCTACAGGCGCCAGGACGGCACATACGACGATATCCTGATCTACATAAAGAGGCTGTGAGGGAGATATGATCTGCACCGTTACATTCAATCCCGCGGTGGATCTGGTGGTCGATATTGCGGAAATAAAGCCGGGTGAGGTGAACCGGCTTTCCGGTGAACAGGTTTTCTTCGGTGGCAAAGGCATCAACGTATCTCTTGTGCTGAACGAGCTCGGGATCCCGACAAAGGCTCTCGGTTTCCGTGCAGGTTTCACAGGCGCTGCGATCGAGCAGTACCTTCGTGAAAAGGGCGTGGTGACCGATATGATAGAGCTTCCGGCGGGATTTTCGCGCATAAATGTGAAGATACGCTCCGAAAAGGAGACTGAGCTTAACGGAAGCGGCCCCGACATTGACGAAAACGCACTTGCGAAACTTTTCAGCCGGCTTGGGGAACTTTCGGCAGGCGATACCCTCGTTCTTGCGGGAAGCGTACCGAAAAGCGTCCCCGCTGACATATATGAGCAGATACTCCGCGCTGTTTCCGGCAGGGGAGTGAGGACTGCGGTGGATGCCTGCGGCGAGCTGCTTATGAATGTACTTGAATACAAGCCGTTCGTCGTGAAGCCGAATATCCATGAGCTCGGTGAGCTTTTCGGGAAAGAGCTCCGGAGCGCGGACGAAGCGGCGGTATATGCGGCGAAGCTCCGCGGGCTGGGTGCAGTGAACGTGCTTGTTTCGATGGGCGGAGACGGTGCTTTGCTTATCGACGGGAACGGCGAAGAACACAGGTGCGGAGTATGCCGCGGTACGCTGCGCAATTCGGTAGGTGCCGGCGACTCGATGCTTGCGGGATTTCTTGCAGGCTGTGAGAGCGGAGACTACGGATATGCGCTTAAACTCGGGACTGCAGCCGGAGGCGCTACCGCTTTCTCGGACGGGCTCGGTTCAAAAGAGACAATAGACCGGCTTTTTGCTGAGCTTTAGCATTTATACCGGTGTTTTCTGCAAAAAGCGGTTTGTTGTGAGTATTTACTATTGGGAACCTCTAAAAACCCAATTTGAGAGAAAAAGAGCTATCCACGTCGTCTACTGCGTCAAACCTCCTAACCGGGCGCCAGCCCGGCTTCGTCGGCTTTCCTTGTATCCGACGCAGCTATCTCATTTTCTCTTTTCAAAGCGGTTTTTAGAGGTACCCTATTGACAAATGCAAAAAAAGCGGTTATAATAAACTTTAGTGCGAAAAAGCAACGACACAAAAAAGCAATGTGACTTTAAAGGAGAGTTCAGAATGCCGCTTATAATCACAATACTTGTGCTGTATATCGCGGTCGCGGTCGGCATAGGCATCTACTGCAACAGAAAAGCGAACACGGTAAATGAGTACGTTCTCGGAGGACGGTCTGTGGGTCCGTGGATAACCGCTTTCGCTTACGGAACAAGCTACTTCTCGGCAGTTATCTTCGTCGGCTATGCGGGAAAGTTCGGCTGGAACTTCGGCGTATCGTCAACGTGGGTAGGTATCGGAAACTGCATCATCGGTTCGCTTATGGCATGGGCGATAATGGGGCGCAGGACGAGAGTTATGTCCAAGCACCTTGAGAGCGCTACAATGCCTGAGTTCTTTGAGAAGCGCTATATGAGCAAAACACTCAAGATAGTAGCCGCGATAATAGTATTCATCTTCCTTATACCCTACACAGCGTCGGTCTATAACGGACTTTCGAGACTGTTTGAAATGGTGTTCCAGATAGACTATTCTATATGCGTAGTTGCTATGGCGGTCATCACGGCGGTCTATGTTATCCTTGGCGGTTATAAAGCCACCGCTTACAACGACTTTGTGCAGGGCATAATAATGCTGATCGGTATAGCTGCGGTAGTCATCGCCACGCTCGGCAGCAAGGGCGGCTTCTACTCCGCGCTCAACCAGATGTCCCAGATACCCAATGAAAACGGCGTAATGGCGGGAATGCAGGGCGCGTATGCAAGTTTCTTCGGCCCCGATCCTGTGAACCTGCTTGGCGTTATAATACTTACGTCCCTCGGAACATGGGGTCTGCCGCAAATGGTAACGAAGTTCTATACCATAAAGGACGAGCGTTCCATAAAATCCGGCACGGTGGTTTCCACCATATTTGCCCTTGTGGTAGCAGGCGGCTGCTACTTCCTCGGCGGCTTCGGACGCATATTTGTGGAAGCTGACGCAAACGGCGCACCGGTTGGCGGTTTTGACGGGATAATTCCGACCATGCTTGAGAAGCTCCCGGATCTGCTTATCGGCGTTGTTGTGGTGCTTGTACTTTCGGCATCTATGTCAACTCTTTCGTCCCTTGTGCTCACGTCGAGTTCTTCTATCACCCTCGACCTTATCAAGCCTATGATGAAAGGCAAGCTCAACGAAAAGAAGCAGCTTCTTGTGCTCCGCGTTTTCGTTGCAGTTTTCCTTGTGATCTCTGTAATAATCGCCCTCAACAAGAACGCGCTCATCTCTGACCTTATGGGTTATTCGTGGGGAGCTCTCGCGGGCGCATTCCTCGCCCCGTTCCTTTACGGAATACTCTGGAAGAGAACGACAAAGGCGAGTGTATGGGTAAGCTTCGTTGTCGGCATAGGACTTACGGTGCTGCATTATATCCTCGGTTCTGCGGGAATGCTTACCGGAACATTCTTAGGCTTCACCGTTGCGTCACCGGTAAACCTCGGCGCATTCACAATGGTGATCTCCCTCATACTCGTACCGATCGTGAGCCTTATCACGCCTAAGATGAAGAAAGGCGATGTTGACAGGATCTTCAGCTGCTACGAAAAGCGCGTTGTCGTTCAGCAGCGTGAGGCTATAACTGCAGGAAGCGAACCTGTTGCCGAAACAGCCGCACTTGTGTCTGCATCTGCGGCACCGGCTGCACCACGGACAGCTTCCGGAAATGCAAAGAAGAAAAAGAAGAAGAAAAAATAATACAGGGAACCTCTAAAAACCCAATTTGAGAGAAAAAGAGCTATCCACTTTATGCCGCTTTGTATGCGCGCGTCCTGCGCGCTTTTGGCGGCAATACCACGGCTTCCTGCCGTGACCGTCTACTGCGTCAAACCTCCTAACCGGGC
>JAGBMA010000076.1 GCA_017635095.1 Ruminiclostridium sp.
ATATGCTCGCCATTGATGATCTGATTCTGCTTCATCAGAAGTCCGGTCATATCCTTCACGCCTGCCGCAAAACAGATATTCCGAGTCTCGCGCTCAAAGTCCCTCTGTATCATTTGGAATATTTCGCCGAGAGTGCGCTCCTTCGGCTGTGCGTCAAGGTAGTCATTTATACGGTTGATAAGTTCTTCCTCGGAGTAACCAATACCGAGATTATGAAGCCTGACCGCCCGCTTTTGGTCGGGCGCTTTCACAGAAATATACATTCCGCGCTTGATCGTGTAACCGTGAGCTTCCATGATTTTCAGAAGCTCGTCGAAATCTTTGGCAAGCGGAATCAGGCTGTCAATGTATTGTGAGATGTAAGCCTTCCACGACGTACCTTTCTTTCTGTGCTTCCACTCGGCGTAGGAGTAGTTGTTGCCTTTCTCGTAATCGAATTTCAACATTATCGGAATTATCCCGCGCTCAATGCAGATGTCGTCGGACAAATCGCGGGTGCGGAGTATCTCCGAAAGGTTATTGTTCAGCTTCTTGCCGTCAAGGGTGTAGCAGCAGACGCAGATGTGATTATGCAGGTGCGCTTTGTCAAGGTGTGTGGTGATAACCGCCTGAGCCTTGTCACCATAGAGCCGACGCACAAGTTCCATTCCGATCTCGTGTACCTGCTCCGGCGTTACCTTGTCATCGGGCGAGAATGACTGAATGATGTGTATTGCCTTAACAGTCCCGTTTCCGGTTTTCGGTTTGGGTGCGTTGAACCTGTGACCGCTGTAATGCTCGTAAACCGCTTTCATGTTCATATACGCTAAATGCGCGTCGGGAAAGCAGTTCATTGAATCAGCATAGAGCAGTTCTTCCGTTTTATCGGGATTTAGGATATACCTTAAAGTGTTCCCCACTGTTGTGTGGATAGAAACGAACTTACAATACGGCAAATCTCCTTCACCCCCGATTCAAGTTTTTCAATATCCTCAGCGTAAATGCTGTTGATCTCGTTTGCCTTGCGGGCGAGCTGGTTTATATTGCCGCCCACAGCGTTTATTGCCTTAACGACGGAACCGGCAGCTTCCATATCGCAGTATGAGATGCGCTTATCAATCGAAACTCTCTTTATGTACGTTCCAGTCTTCATATGCATCTTAGCGGCACGGCGCTCAACCTCTTCCCATTCGTCAAGGTCGTATGTGACTTTCTTCTCCTTTACCTGCTTATACTTTCTCATTAGTTTTTCCTCCATTTCATTGTTAGCGATAGCGGTGTCATAACGATTGCTCAAAATCTGCAACGATCAGGGCTACGGGTTCCCTGATCGAAAAGCGGCTGCTACGAAGCAGTCCGCGTCGGGAAAAAAGTGCAGAAGTCGGTTGCCTCCGACAAAGAATGCACTTTTTTCCTTGCTTGCTATAGAGCGAAATCTTCAAAATATGCACCACTTTTTTTTGACACTTATTTTTCGATTGACGTACTTTTGGCGCGGGCTGCTGCACGCGATACTGAGTTGGACTGCGGCAATTGGAGATTATGCGGCTGTTTGACATAGATTCCGACCTCCTTAAAATGATTATTGCTGTATGATATTGACGGACGAGGGGTGTGGAAAACTGAAATGCGCTGCAAGCACACAGTTTTCCTTACTTCGGCTTAATTGCCTCACATCGCAGTCGGCAAGCCTGTCAAGGGGGAGGCTTCAAAAATTTTTCGCCCTGATAATAAAGCGAAAAAATTTTAGAGTACCCTTTACAGGCGCAGGCGAGCTGCGATATAATGGGCAAGCCGAAGTGAGATACAAAGCCTTGCACGGTCAAAGACTGTCCGACCGTTTTCGGCTCTGACATAAGCATACCACAAAAAAGAGGGCTGTGCCGTATGTTCCATAAGAAAAATAAATTTCTTTTTCCGGGGGTCGCGTTCTATATATGGAATGAGATCAAGGGTCGAGGTTTGGGGTAGGCAAAAATGAAAAATTTTCTGAGAAATGTCCCGAAAAGGGTACAGTTGTATTGTTTTTGAAAGACTGATGTGTTATTATATAGATGAAAAGAAAATAAGGCAGGCTCGTTTTGGAACACGAACCGACCTTATCCAAAAAGTATAAAGGGGGCAGCAGGAATGACTGTTAAGACCACAATGGGCGAGAAGCTCAAAGACCTGCGCGTTGAGCGCGGACTGACCACAAAACAGCTTTGTGAGATGACACAGATCTCGGAGGCGGTGTACAACGGACTGGAAAACGATTCTCCACGCGATACCGGCTACAGTCGCATTATCACTCTCGCAAAGTTCTTCGATGTCCCGACGGACTACCTGCTCGGCTTCACCGAGAGTCGTATCACCAAGAACATCGAGCTTAAGGAATTGGGGCTCTCCGATAACGCCGTTGAGGTGCTTATGAAGCATAAACAGGATAATATGCTTGTGAGTGAGCTGATTGAGCATGGCGAGTTTATCGATCTGATGAACGCGATAGATGTTTATGTGCGCCGCGTGGCTGCCCCGAACCTTGCTATGATGAATGATATGATCGGTATTACACAGTCCGGATTCGAAACGATGTTCGAGGGCGAAGAAAAGCCCGATGGGTATGACAGCGCCATGCGTTACATAAGTGAGACACCGATCAATGAGGACGAATATCTGCGTTTCAGAATTTCCGAGCGGTTCAATAGGATATTGCGTGATGTATATAATCATCACTCCAGTTCAGTCAACAAGGAATTCATTGACAGAATGGCAGAATCCAAAATGTTGTCGTCAAGTATGTTGAAGGCATTGGAGCGCATAAAGTCCGGTGAACTCGTAGTTAATGACTTTGAAGATGCTCTCAAAATAGTGCTTGATGAATCCAATGTTGACTTTCCTGACTTGTCAGATGCAGAACTAAACGAATGGTATGAGAAGGAGAATATTATCGGCGATCTGTTCATGAAGCTGCCCAGATCAGACCTTGAAGTAATGGCATGCGGCGACAAAGATTTTGTTGACGGCGTTATGGAAATGAAGAAGGCAAAAGCCATGGCTTCTAAAAACTCGTTCAAACCTCCGGCACAGCATAGGGGCGGTCAGAGAAAAAGAAAGAGATGAAAATACAGTAATTTCCTATTTTAAGAAATATTCACCTTACAAATGTGTTGACTTTGTGTAATAAATGTGATACAATATATTTAATAATTACACGAAAGGACTGATACTATGGCAAAGACTGAAACTCTCCACATCCGTGTCAACGAACAGGTCAAGACAAATGCCGAAGAAACGCTTGATATGCTTGGTATCTCGATTTCCGAAGCAGTCAATATGTTTCTCTGTCAGGTCAACCTTACCGGCGGGCTGCCGTTTGCTGTGAAGCTCCCCGCGCCTGAGCGCGTTATGGTTCGCTCAAAGACTGATCTGATAAACAAACTAGATGAAGCCGATGCCAATCTCAAAACAGGCAAGGTTTCGGACGCAAAAGACACCTTCGGGAGATTAAGGAGCAGGCATAATGTATAAAACCGTTATCTCCGACGCTTTTGAAGTCGACTTGGACAGCACTCTCACCTATATCGAAACGGAATTGTTTAATGCCGGTGCTGCTACTAACCTTCTTGACCGCTCGGAAGAAACCGTAGCCCGCATAGTGAGAACCCGCTTATGTACCCACTCTATCACGACGAGGACATTGCCGCTCGCGGGTATCGCTACGCTGTTGTCGGGAATTTCCTGATATTTTACAAGGTCAACGAAGCGGAGAAATCTGTGTTAATTGCGCGATTCCTGTACGGCGAGCAGAACATAGTCGAACAAATATAAAGAACGCCTGCGAGCCCCGCAGGCGTTGAATATTTATTAAGTATTTCAAAAAAATAAAGATTTATATACCTTGTGCAAAAATCTCTTCCTAATGATCATTTTGACCAAACAAATGCGCAAATGCTTCGCTCGCTAAATCGGTAGAGCTTTAAAAAGCTGTATGAGAATCGCACAATGACAGTCACTCCTTTGCTTGTCCTAATTGACATAATTCTCCAAAACAGTGTCCTTCCTAATTTTATTACGGGTTTTGTTCCCACAAACAGGACACAATATCCATTCGCATTTCATCATAATTAGTCTCTAATCCTTTCAAATCTCATTTTATATGACTTTTGCAAGCTGTTAAGCTAACTTGTGGAACATATGCCGAACCTTATCTATACGGCTATTCG
>JAGBMA010000077.1 GCA_017635095.1 Ruminiclostridium sp.
ACTGATAGGCTCGGATGTGCGCGCATTCGAGCAGATCGTGAAGAAATACGGCAGATATGTTTTTCGTGTTGTTAAGAACCATTCCAAAGGCTTGCTCTCCCGTGAGGACGAGGAGGAGATCACCAACGATACGTTTGCGGCTCTTTGGCTTACCCGCGAGAGGATAGACCCTGAGCGCCCGTTATTGACATATCTTGCTGTGATAGCCCGGAACAAGGTATCAAACAGGCTCCGAACCCTTAAATTTACCGTCAGCATCGAGCAGCTCGGTGAGCTGTATGACGCTGATCTTGACAGTAAACTGGAGGATAAGGAGAATGTTGATGCCATTCTTGAAGCTGCCGGAACGCTGAATAAGAAGCAATATGAGGTATTTGTCCGGTTTTACCTCTATGGGGAGCCGCTGACGGAGATATCCGAAAGAATGGGTATAGGCGGTTCGGACGCCCGGACAACCTTGTTCCGTGCGAGAGAAGCCATAAGAAAATATCTGTCCGAAAGGGGTTATTTCGATGAGTGAAGAACTGCTGCCCTACGACAGCGAAAGACTATCGGCGCGAATGCTTGATGATATGGTGCGTGCAGCAAAGGAAAAGGCGGGAATTGCAGAAGTAAAGACTTCTCGCAGGCTTCACAGATCGGCTGTGCTGATAATAGCGATACTTGCAGGGCTCTCTTTGTTTGCGGTAACCGCCGGAGCCTTGCTGAAATGGGATATATTCTCGCTGTTCCGCAGTCAGAGGGAGAATGCTCAGAACGCTGCCGGAGAGATTCCTTCGGAGCTTACCGACAGGAAACGCACATTCCTTGACAACATCAACATTCCGGAAGGAGCGGAAGCATTCCCGGAATACACCGCGCGTGAATATGAGATACTTGCGGAGCTTGCTCACGAAGCTGATCTGACATTCGATTACGGAGACAAGACGCTGCATATCTCCGGATATGTGTTTGACGGGAGCTGCCTTGATATTTACTATGATGTGACATACCCGGACGCAGACACAGAGTTCTACTTCTACGGCGATGATACGCTGACAGCAAGCGCTGCTGTTCCGTATCTGCTCTATACTGACGGAAATATTGCATATTACAGGAGCAGGAACTATTTGCAGCTTTCGGGCAATGTTACAAGCACGGAGATCATTATAGGCGACAGCGACACCCCTCCCGATGATAGCACACAAAACAGCTTTATTGTAGATGTTCCAAGCATCAAGCCGGTAATTATCGAGGATATTGAGCTTAACGAGGGCGTTCATCTCAATAGGTTCGTGCTATCCGCTCTCGGGGCGTTTATGGAGCTTTCGGAGAGTGTGGAATACATTCAGAGCTACGACAGCAGTGCCTACCCGATCTATGTGACATACGAGGACGGCACTGTTATCGACCTGTCCGACTACACAGGCAACTTCGAGGGCGGCGCCGGATATCTGAACGAGGAAGGCAGGATAGTTCTTGATTACACGATAGGCAGAAATATGAATATCTTTGATATTGAGCAGATACGGTCTGTGCAGATATTCAACGAAGTAATAAAAATCAGCTGAGAAAGGAAGAAAATCATGAGAAGTTTTGGATTACACCGTTCATCAATAAGCAGATATATGGGGCGCAGCAGCTTCAAACGCAGCTCTGTCGGCAGGCGGAAC
>JAGBMA010000078.1 GCA_017635095.1 Ruminiclostridium sp.
ACTGATAGGCTCGGATGTGCGCGCATTCGAGCAGATCGTGAAGAAATACGGCAGATATGTTTTTCGTGTTGTTAAGAACCATTCCAAAGGCTTGCTCTCCCGTGAGGACGAGGAGGAGATCACCAACGATACGTTTGCGGCACTGTGGTTAAATCGTGAAAGGATAGACCCTGAACGTCCGATTTTGACATATCTTGCTGTGATAGCCAGGAACAAGGTATCAAACAGGCTCCGGACCCTTAAATTCACCGTCAGCATTGAGCAGCTCGGTGAGCTGTATGACGCGGACTTTGAGCAAAAATTTGAGGACAGGGAGAATGTCGATGCCATTCTTGAAGCTGCCGGAACGCTGAATAAGAAGCAATATGAGGTATTTGTCCGGTTTTACCTGTATGGGGAGCCGCTTACGGAGATATCCGAAAGAATGGGTATCGGCAGTTCTGATGCCCGGACAACCTTGTTCCGTGCGAGAGAATCCATAAGAAAATATCTGTCCGAAAGGGGTTATTTCGATGAGTGAAGAACTGCTGCCATACGACAGCGAAAGACTATCGGCGCGAATACTTGATGATATGGTGCGTGCAGCAAAGGAAAAGGCGGGAATTGCAGAAGTAAAGACTCCTCGCAGGCTTCACAGACCGGCTGTGCTGATAATAGCGATAATTGCGGCGCTCTCTTTGTTTGCGGTAACTGCCGGAGCCTTGCTGAAATGGGATATATTCTCGCTGTTCCGCAGTCAGAGGGAGAATGCTCAGAACGCTGCCGGAGAGATCTCTTCGGAGCTTACAGACAGGAAACGCACATTCCTTGACAACATCAACATTCCGGAAGGAGCGGAAGCATTCCCGGAATACACCGAGCGAGAGTATGAGATACTTGCGGAGCTTGCTCACGAAGCTGATATGACATTCGATTACGGAGACAAGACGTTGCATATCTCCGGATATGTGTTTGACGGAAGCTGCCTTGATATTTACTATGATGTGACATACCCGGACACAGACACAGAGTTCTACTTCTACAGCGATGATACGCTGACAGCAAGCGCTGCTGTTCCGTATCTGCTCTATACTGACGGAAATATTGCATATTACAGGAGCAGGAACTACTTGCAGCTTGCGGAAGGCATTAAAAGTACGGAGATCATTATAGGCAACAGCGACACCCCTCCCGATGATAACACACAAAACAGCTTTATCGTAGATGTGTCAAGCATCGAGCCGGTAGTTATCGAGGATATCGAGCTTAACGAGGGCGTTCATCTCAACAGGTTCGTGCTTTCTCCTCTCGGAGCGTTTATGGAGCTTTCGGAGAGCATCGAATACATTCAGACTTACGACAGCAACGCCTATCCGATCTATGTGACATACGAGAACGGCAATGTTATCGACCTTTCGGACTACACAGGCAACTTCGAGGGCGGCGCCGGATATCTGAACGAGGAAGGCAGGATAGTTCTTGATTACACGATAGGCAGAAATATGAATATCTTTGATATTGAGCAGATACGTTCTGTGCAGATATTCAACGAAGTAATAAAAATCAGCTGAGAAAGGAAGAAAATCATGAGAAGTTTTGGATTACACCGTTCATCAATAAGCAGATATATGGGGCGCAGCAGCTTCAAACGCAGCTCTGTCGGCAGGCGGAAC
>JAGBMA010000079.1 GCA_017635095.1 Ruminiclostridium sp.
AGAGCCCTGCCGGGGCGTGGGGCGGAGCCCTGCCGGGGCGTGGGGCGGAGCTCCACACGCGCGTCCGCAGACGCGCTCTGCTGTCCAAACAATATGAAAAAGTGTTTATGCAGCGATGACCTCGCAAGCGTCTATAAACACGTTGAAACGGTGCTGTTGATTGAATTTCTTGACATGGTACTTGATCCTGAACCCGAACGGCACACAGGTCAGATAGAAGTCTGCAACGCAATTTTCTTGCACGACGATCTTTTTGAGCAGCTCTCCATAGATTTTAGTGCTGTCTGTATCCATATCAGCGGTCTTTTTGACCATTGAGATATAGTTCCGGATCGCATCAAGCTGTTTCTTATGTGCGTCAGCCACATTCTGCCGGGCGGCGATAGTTTCCGAAAGCTTGGAAATCTCGTCATCGTAGTATGCCGTCTGCTGCTTCAATTCTTCCTTTGTAATAAGCTCGTCGAGCATAAGGTCGATAGCTTTTCTCTTTTTCTTGTTTAATGCTTCGATCTCAGCCTTTAATGGTTCTGCATCGAATGTAGGCTCTATGGACTGCATCTCAGAGATGTTTTCAAGCAAACGTTCAGTTATATCCTCACGCATACCCTGAATGTGTTCTATCAGATACTTCATACAACTTTCAAGTACTCGCTCGTTTACCTGTTTGTTATCACAGCCGACTTCCGCACCATTTGCGTCAACCCTATGATTGGTTCCATATTTCCGACGATTCACACACTGAATTCCGCGATTTGTTTCTGTGCACTTTCCACTAATGTTATAAGTATATCCACATTTACCGCAGACAACCTTGCTGCTGAACCAATAATGACGTGAATACTTACGACCTTCTCTAGCAAGTTGACCTCTTTCGGTAATCTGTTTCTGCGCCAACTCCCATACCTCACGAGATATGATTCCCTCATGATGATTCTTAATTGTTATAAGAGGAGCGTCCGGATTGTCACCATTATTCTGAATGACCTTTTTAGTAAGAAAGTCTGTTGAATAGTGTTTCCACTGTGTGAGATCTCCAACATATTTGTCGTTCTTCAGGATTCTGCATACACCGTCTTCACGCCACATTTTACCGCGAACAGATAACAGACCTGCTGCATTAAGTTCATTCGCAATCGTGTGACAGCCTTTTCCTTCGTAAACATAGCTATGAAAGATTCGTTTGACAACTTCAGCTTCCTTAGGTTCAATCTCAATCTCGCCTTTATGGATCCTATATCCGAACATTTCGGAAAATCCATAAACCCAGCCGTCCTCCATTTTTCTGCGGATTCCCCATTTAACTCTTTCGGAGATCTTACGGGATTCTTCCTGCGCTATGCTTGCCATGATCGTCAGGCGAAGCTCTCCGTCCTTATCACTGGTGTCGATACCGTCATTCATGAAAATCACTCTTATGCCAAGTGCCGTAAGTTTACGGGTAAAGCAAAGTGTGTCAACGGTATTTCTTGCAAAACGCGAAACTTCCTTTGTGATGACAAGTTCGATTTTTCCGTTCTCGCAGTCCGCGATCATTCTGTTGAAAGCGTCACGCTTTTTCACAGACGTACCGGTGATGCCCTCATCGTAATAAACCTCAACCAAGTCCCAGCCTTCATGCTCGGAGATATATTCCGTGAAATATTTTATCTGAGCTGCGAGAGAATGCAGCTGATCAGAAAGATCGGTGCTGACACGGCAGTAAGCCGCGACTTTTATGTTGTTCATGTTCCTCCTTCCCTCCGATAATCGGAGATACACAAAGTATCTCCCCACAGATCCATTATATCACTTTCACACACTAATGTCAAGAATTATTTTGTTGGAATTGGTGCTTTATGGATATGGATTTTTATTTCTATGAGATTTGTGGGGAGCCAAATCATTATGCTGCGCTTAGATCAGCGTTTTTCTGTTTCTTTTCTTCGGCTTTCTTTTTCTGTAACTGCAAAAGAATGTCGAGTTCGTCAGCAGTTATCAAGCCTTGCTTGTAAAATTCCTTGTAGTACCCGATCTCAACAGCGGCGATAAATGCTTCGGCGCACTCTTCGGGAATGTCGATAGCGGGCGGCGCGGAATCCGTTTTTGTTTCCGGCTCCGTTGTGGTGGCGATCGGCGCAGCGGAGGAGGCAGTCGCCTCCTGTGCTACGGCGGTCGTTGTGAGTAATTCATTTCTTCTCATTTAGCTCCTTTCGTGCAATAGTGCAACTTCCTTGTTTCTCCCAAACTTATCTCTTTTGTTTAATGCGGTGATGATTCTCTTTTTTAATCTTCATCATCAGCATCAGTGTCATCATCGGGATCCGTAATATCATCATAAGATATGTTCGTAACGGATTCCGACTTTGTGTTTTTCAACGTTGACTGCTCAGGGAGCATATCTGTAATTTCTGTATCTGTTACGATAGCTTCCTCCGCAGCCTTCCGCTTTTTCTTTTCAGCTTCGACGTAATCACGGATCTCGTCATTGAGGAAAATGAATGTCAGCATATCCTCAAATTCCGTCGGTGAAATGTCGTCACCAAATTTCGCGTAGATGATCTCGCCCATCTTGCGGCAGTTCTGCGTTTTCTGCTTGTCCAGCTCGGCGTGGAGCTCCTTTTCAAGCTTTGCGAGCTTCGCCTCGGTCTTATCGACCTCAGCGCTGAGCTCGCGCTGTCTCTTCTGCGCTTTAGCAATGCTTGCACGCAGAGCATCGGTTTTCTGTTCTCTTGTCATTGTGTTTTCCTCTCTTTCTTTTTCTGTAATTTTTTATCTGCAAAGTGCGATCTCCGCTGCTGCTTTTACTGCAATTCTCGGTACGCCGGCGAAGATACCGATGATCACAGCAACCGGCAGCGAAGGCGGTTGAAAGCCAACCAATCAGTTGAAAAGACTATTATTATAATTGAGTGCAACTAATCAGAAAAACTGAGTAACTAACCGCCCCCGGAGGGCGCACTTATACAAACGATTCTCGTTTGTGTGCGCAAGGAGCACATCTCCTTGACTTTTGGGCAAATGGACTTGCAGGAGCAAGTCCAGAAATATGCGGCATACGCCGCGCGTGAGCACCGCAGGAGCGGTGAAAATTGAACATGCGAACAAACATATTACAGACTGTGCTTGCGGGTGGATTTGGTGGGATTGGCAGGCTTGGGTGTTTCTGAAGTTTTAATGGACTGCTGTTTCTGCTGTTCTTCCTGCTGCTTGAGTTCACTGTAAGTTCTCATGATGTTGCTCCACCCGGTAGGATAAAGATTATGGTTCTGCACATAAACACTTGCAGCGTGCATTTCGTCCATTATCTTATCCAGCATTTCTGTATTTCTTTTGGCAATAGTCATTCTTGTGCGATCATCATCTACCTTTGCGAGAAGCGTATTTTCATTTCTTTTCCTCATTTCCTCAGCAAGATAAGAGATGTAGTCGTCTTTTTCAATAACATGACAGGTTTCGGAGAGAGAACAACCGAAATATTCCTGACAATGCTGCTCTTTCTGCTCAGAAATGAATTTACGATTTTTCTCCATTTCCTGTCGCATACTTGTAAGAGCATTGCTCGTGTTTTCTATCTCTATTTGCAAATTCAGCAGCCCGCGATCTGTCTTTTTTCCTTTTTTCTCTATCGCACAAGCGCCTGCACCGAGATGAACTGTCGGGATTTTGTCAATGCCTTGATCCTTGTAACCCCGGTGATCTATGCGCTCATCTGAAATAAAGTACAGCTTGTGGTTGCACCAGTCCGCCCATGATTCCCGCCATTGCTCCAGCATCGCCCTGTCGTTCCACGAACGGTCTTTTGTTGTGAACCCGTCCGCATCGACACGGCGAGTTGTCAGCAAAATGTGAACGTGGGGATTTCCGTCCTGCTTGTCATGAATCGCAAAATCCGCGCACATTCCCTTTGACGTGAAGTTGTGGACAACGAATCTCCGTACAAGGTCGATCTGCTCCTCCCGGGATATTTCTCGTGGAAGTGCAGCATCAATACTCCGAGCGGTCTGACTGTTTTTGCGAGTTTCTTTCTGTTCCGCAGCATTCCAGAGCACGGCTCGTTCACGAAACCGTTCTGGTGCTCCCGCAGGCAGCAGTATCTCCTTATGAACAACTTCGTGTTTGCGTCGGTAGTCGTGCGTGATTCCGTCGCGTTCGTTTCTGATCTTCTCCCCGGCGATGTATGCGGCTTTTGCAACACAGCTCGCACCGCTGCTTCGGGATACGATCTTAACGCTGAAATGGTAAATAGCAATTTTTCATTCCTCCTCCATGATTTTTCTGAAAATGTTCCGGAACATTTTGTTCGTTGAGCTCAAATATATTATCGCACGGTATTGACAAAAAATCAAGAGTTTGATATCATATTTATTAGAACGATATTGATTACGGGATTTCGGCAAAATCCATATTGTCTAAT